>CAZVUE010000048.1:6447-7831 GCA_964630335.1 uncultured bacterium
CTCGCAATGACAGCGTAATTTACTGCGTTTGTATTATTTCGGGGATTCCTTCCTGGCTCGCCTTGGGTCCGATTAACGCTAAATTCAAATTTTCTCTTTGCAGAATCTGTCTGGCTACGCTCTTAATCTCTTCCGAAGTAACCGCCTTTATCTTGGCGATTATCTCTTCCGGATTCTCAATCCGGCGCCGGGTGGCTAACTGACCGCCTAAAAAGTTCATATACTCGGAGGTACTCTCTAAACGCAGTCTAAACTGCCCAACCACAAAGTCTTTTGCCCGGCTCAACTCTTCTTCCGGAACCTTCTCTTCTTTTATCCGGGAAATCTCCCCAAGAATTATCTTTAAGGCTTCCTTAAGGGTAGTAATGGAAGTCCCGGCATCAATTACAAAAAAGCCCGTATCCACAAGGGTTGCCGCACCGGCAGAAATCTGATAAGCCAGCCCTCTTTTTTCCCGTACCTCCACAAAAAGCCGGCTGCTCATGTTACCACCCAGAACCACAGTTAAGAGGGAAAGGGGCCAGCGCCTTTCATCTTCATCCGAAAAAGCCCGGCCGCCCAGACAGAAGTGGACCTGCTCAGTCTCTTTTGTCAGGAGAGAGAAACCAGGTCCCGGCTCTTTTTCTGTTGCGGGTAGAAAAGAAAGGCTTTGCCCTTGAGGGATGGATTGAAAAAAAACCACCGCTTCATTCCTGGCTTGTACTGAATCAAAATTACCCGCGATACTGAGAACCAAAGACTTTGCCTTATAGAAACGCTGCCAGTAATTATGGAGGCTATCCCGGGTTAAACCACCCACCGTCTCCGGTGTCCCCGCGATAAATCTGCCTAAGGGATGGTTCGGAAAGACCAAACCGTGGAAGAGTTCGTGGACATACGCAGCGGGAATGTCCTGATACATCTTAATCTCTTCCAGGATTACGTTCCGCTCACGTTCAATCTCCTCTGAAGGCAAACTGGGGGAACCAACCATATCCGAAAGAACGTCTAAGGAAAGGGTCAGGTATTTGGCAAAAGGCATCTTAACGTAGTAACAGGTTGTCTCCTCAGAAGTGAACGCGTTAAAACTGCCGCCGACACCTTCAACCAACCTTTTCAGTTCCTCACAGGTCCGCTTTTTGGTCCCTTTGAAGAGTAAATGTTCCAGAAAATGCGCGGAACCGCTTTCCTTCTCCGATTCGTACCGGCTGCCGGTGCGAATCCAGATGCCGGTAGTTACGGAGTTGTATCCCTCCATCGGGTTCAAAATTAATTCCAATCCGTTTTTAAGCGTTAACCGTTCCATCATTTATAATACAAAAAACTATTAAACATGTAGGGCAAACCTTTAGAGCCTGCCCCTGTATGTTTCAAACAGGGGTTTGCATATAAAAAGCAAGGCTAA
>CAZVUE010000049.1:0-7721 GCA_964630335.1 uncultured bacterium
CGGCGGTGATTTAGGCAAGCGTCTGACTTTACTGGTTGACGATGTTATGCGTAGCGCGCAAGAGATGCCGGCAATAAAGTGCGGGACTTTTTTGATTGATGCCATCGGGATTATGACCGCGGGCGATTTGGGGTTAGCGATAGTTACTAATACCGTTGGACATTTAGCGGGAATTATAACCGATGGCGATTTACGCCGGTTCCTTTTAAAAAACCCCTCTATTGAAGGGGTAAAAGTAGAAGAGGTAATGACCGGAAATCCGAAGACGATACCCTCGGGGTCACTTACCGCGGCCGCGGTTAAAGAGATGGAAAAGTATGAAATTACGGCTCTGGTTGTAGTCAATGACGAACAACGGCCGGTTGGGGTGGTTCATCTCCACGGTGTTCTGGGAGGTAAAACCCTTTACGGGGACAAATATGAATAAAAAAATTTTGTTTCTTCCGGTTTTATTTCTGGCCGGGATTCTAATTGTAATGGTAGTGCATCTGGGAGAGAGGAGGACGGTTGCCGAGATGCCTAGACCGTCTCAAGAAGAGTTGAGCGGCTTCAGTTACCAGCGTCAGGAGGCAGGGCTAAGCTTGGTGGTAACCGGAGAGGCGGCGGCTGTTTCGGCCGATAGGGATACCGTTATCGCCAGTCCCGCAACCCGTTTAGAAACTCCGGCCGGTAAAATTATTTTGATAAATACCGGACCTTGCGGAAATGCCGAACTGATTTTTGACCCGAAAACCGGCCAATTAAAATCGATGATTTTGAAGGATGGAGTGACGATTATCCGTAAGGACAAGAAAAGTGACCGGGTTGAGTTTACCGCAAAAAGTGCCCAAGCCGTTTTTGATTATGCGAGCCAGGAGGTGATTCTTACCGGGCAGCCGGTGCTCTATCAGGGAAGTAATGAATTTCGCGGAGACGTTATCCGGTACTTGCTTAAAGATGGTAAAATATTTATTGATAAGAACACCTCTGGCAAAATATATTATGAGGAGTAAGGGGTTGCTAAACAATAAACTCCCTTTTTTGTTTGCCGGACTTATTTTATTTCTTCCTTTCCGATTGTTCGGACAGGAAGTCTGGGTTAAGATTTTACACAACGGTACCATAAATGAAATAGAACTGGAAGAATATGTGGGTGGTGTTCTGGCCGGGGAGATTTCACCTTCCTGGCCCCTGGAAAGTTTAAAGGCCATGGCAGTTTGTGCGCGTACCTTTGCCCTGAATAAGATTGTGGATAGATTTAATCGTTCCTATCATCTGGCGGACAATTTCTTTGACCAGGTATACGAAAGCCGGCGTTCACAAATGGAACCAATTCAAAGGGCGGTTTCGGATACCAAAAGTGAAGTTTTAATTTACAACGAAGAACTAGCTCAGGTTCATTATGGTGCCAGTTCTGGAAATTGTACTGCCAGCAGTTTTTCAGTGTGGGGCAAAGATGTGCCGTATCTGAAAGCGATACCGGACCCATACAGCAGCCGGGCTGAAAAATACAGTTCCTGGACGCTGTCTTTGGATACCAGCGACTTTTTGAACCTTCTCCACATCCGGGGAAAGGTTAAGGAGATGACGGTGCTAAGCCGTGATGAAAGTGGTCGGGTAAATGATTTAAAGATATCAACCAATAACAAGAGTTATACTTTTTCGGGGAAAAGATTACGGGAATTATTGGGATTTGACCGTCTGCACAGTACCCTCTTTGAGGTGAATTTGAAGAATGAGCAGGTTGTCTTTACCGGTCAGGGGTGGGGTCACGGTGTGGGACTTTCCCAGTGGGGAGCCAAAAAAATGGCGGAAGAAGGTTTTGATTACAAGCAGATTTTGGAGTTTTATTTTCCGGGTACGGTGTTAGGGGTTATCCAATAATGTCATTCCTGCGGATAGTAAGCAGGAATCCAATAGATTCCCACTTACTACCTGTGGGAATGACAGACTGAAATGGAAAGGAGGGAAGGTGGATCTAAGGATTACCGTGCGTAAAAATGCAGAAGTCTCGCCGGCGTTAGAAGATTATCTCCGAAAAAAAGTGGAAAGGTTGGAGCATTTTACCAACCAGGAAACGTTTAGGGTCGAAGCGATTCTTTCTGCGAATCGATTTCAGAAGGTTTGCGAATTGTTGGTCCAACTTAAAAAAAAGGAAATTTTTGCGCAAAGCGTGGCGCCGGATTTCAATGCTGCGATTGATGAAACCAACCAGCGGGTGAAGTTACAGATGGAAAAGTACTTTAAGAAGAAAATTGACGCCAAAAGGAGGGCGAAATGAGAATTACAGAGTTTCTGGTTCCGGAAGCAATCATTTCAGGTTTACGCAGTTCCGGCAAAGATGATGTAATTAGAGAAATGATTGAGGCTTTAGCTAAATCCGGCCACGTTAAAAATGTCGAGCATACGGTGGAAGTCCTTCTGGAACGGGAAAAATTAGGAAGTACCGGAATCGGACAAAATATTGCGGTTCCTCACGCTAAAAGCGATGAGGTTAAGACCCTGCTGGTAAGCGTAGGGACTTCGGAAAAAGGGGTCGATTTTGAGTCTCTTGACGGAGACCCGGTCAACATTATCTTTTTAGTTATTGCACCGATTGATGCGACCGGACTTCATTTGAAGGTCCTGGCCCGGATTGCCCGTCTTTTGAAAGACAAGGTTTTCCGGAATTCTCTCCGCCGGTGCAAGACCGCCGAGGCAATTTACCAGACAATTAAGGAGGAAGACGAAAGGGCGGCATGATACCAATTCGCCTTCAATCATATAGCATCGTTACCTGCGTCGTCAGCTTCGTCGGCGTACGTCCAGTACGCCTCCTTGCTTCCTCCTTGGGTGCCTTGCTCTCTGATTGAATTCGAACCGGTATACTCTAATTTTGAACGCAAATTAGCATGAATAGACTTAAAGGAATAGGTGTTTCTCCCGGTATTGCTATCGGTACCGCCTATAAAGTTCCGGAACTGCGCCAGTTTGTGCCTGAGGCAGGGCTAAAACCCGGCGAGAGCGCATCTGAAATCAACCGTCTGGAGAAATCTTTCGCCGAAACGGAAGCGGAATTGAAGAAGATTCGGGCACAGGTTGTTCAGAAATCCGGTTCTTCCGAAGCCGAAATTTTTAACGTCGGCATACTTTTTCTCCATGATAAGAAATTTAAAGCCAAAATTGCCGAGAAGATAAAAGAGGGAACCAACGCTGCCCGTGCCGTTCAATTAGTTGTTCATCAATACAGTGAATCTTTCGGGAAATTAAAAGATGTTTATCTGAAAGACAGGCGGTTTGACTTAGACGATGTGGGCAAACGTCTGGTACGAAATCTTTTGGGTCTGAAAAGTCATCTGAGTGACCTCAAGGAGAAAGTGGTTCTGGTTGCCTATAGCCTTTCCCCTTCTGAAACCGCCTCTCTGGACAAAAAGATGGTTTCCGCTTTTGTTACCGACGTTGGGGGACCGACTTCTCATACCGCCATTATGGCACGCGCCCTTGAAATTCCGGCGGTGGTTGGGCTAAAAGGGATAACCGGTGCCGTTGAATCTGACGAAACACTTATTGTTGACGGCCAGGCCGGGGTGGTTATTGTCGCTCCGGATGAGTTTACCTTAAAAGAGTATGCCCGGAGGCAGACCGACCTGCGTCGGATACACAAAACCCTTTTACCGTTGAGAGATGTGGTGGCTTCCACTCAGGATGGACACCGGATTAAGATTGGCGCCAATATTGAGTTGCCTAACGAGGTTATCTCGGTTTTAGCGCACGGTGCGGATGAAATCGGGCTTTTTCGCACCGAATTTTTGTATCTCAATCGTGAGGATTTGCCGACCGAAGAAGAACAGTTCCGGGTGTACCGTCACGTGGTGGAAAAGGTAAAAACCCTACCGGTAACTATCAGGACATTGGACCTGGGCGGTGACAAGTTTGCGTCCGCCCTGGATATCCCGGAAGAAGTCAATCCTTTTTTGGGTTGGCGGGCCATCCGCTTTTGTCTTTCCCAGCCGGACCTTTTCCGGACCCAGTTGCGTGCGATTTTACGAGCCAGCGCCTATGGTTCGGTAAGGGTAATGTATCCGTTGATTTCCGACGTGGAGGAAATAAAATCAGCCGGTGCGATTCTGGAGGAGGCAAAAAGAGAACTGCGTGCCGAGGGTAAGGGTTTTAACCCGGCGATTCCGGTTGGCGCAATGATTGAAGTCCCTTCGGCTGCCCTGACTGCATCCACAATTGCCCGTTACGTGGATTTTTTCAGTATCGGGACCAATGACCTGGTTCAATACTCTCTTGCGGTGGATAGAATAAATGAACGGACTGCGTACCTTTACAACCCTGCCCATCCGGCAATTTTACGTCTCATCGCCGAAGTAATTAGAGCGGCTCACCAGGCTGGTATCTGGGTAGGGATATGCGGAGAAATGGCTGCAGACCCGGCCATGTCTTTTCTTTTAATTGGAATGGAGATTGATGAATTATCAATGGCACCGCTGGCTATTCCCGAAGTTAAGCAGATGACCGTTTCGGTTACTTTTGCCGGTGCCAAAAAGTTTGCTAAAGAAGTTCAGGCTCTGGATTCAACCTCAGAAATCACCGCACTTTTAAAAGAGCATTACGAAAAAATCCTAAAGAGGCAGGGGTTTAAAGAGCCCCCACCTTTATCCTCCCCCCAATGTGGGGGAGGAATGAGGTGAGGGGGGATAAGGAAACAAATGTCTATTCGGATTAGAATAAAAGGAGATTTTGTTGCCGGGAACCGGTTGTCTAAGGAACAGAATCTGAAAAAGGCTATCAAAAAATTTGACCTTTCCGGAATGTTAGGGTGTCTGCAGGATTTTCCCGAACAAATACGTGCTTTTCAATGTGTACAGGAAACGCCTAAAATAACCGTAAAAAAAATCATTTTTTCCGGTCTGGGAGGGTCTGCTATTTGCGGTGATTTAATCCGGGATGCCTTTACGGATGTTTTAGAAGTCCCCATTTTTGTTAACCGGGACTATCATCTGCCGGTCTGGTCTGATAAGGAAACGTTGAGTATCCTCATCAGTTATTCCGGGAATACCGAGGAAACGCTTTCTGCTTACCGGGAAGTATTGGCGAAAGGCGCACCCGCTGCGGTTATCTGCAGTGGCGGTCGTCTGGCTGAACTGGCAAGGAGGGATGGGACTCCGTTCATAAAAGTTCCTGCGGGATACCCGCCCCGGACCGCCTTAGGTTACCTTTTCTGTTCCGCAGTCAACATCCTGATGAGAGGAGGTATTCTGCCTCATTCTTCTTTGAGCAGCGAACTGGTGAAATCCGTAAAACTGGATGCGGAAGCGATGGATATACGGATTTCTTTCGGGAAGAATCCGGCCCGGCAGTTAGCCTCGGCTTTAAAGGGAAGCATACCGGTAATTTACAGCGCTAATTCGTTGGGTGCGGTGGCAATCCGGTGGAAGACCCAGTTGGAAGAAAACAGTAAAAACCTTGCTTTTACCGGTCTGATGCCCGAGATGAACCATAATGAGGTTGTCGGTTGGAAATATCCGCAATCCTTGTTGAAAAGATTGAGCGTAATCTTTTTACGGGACCGTACGGAAGACCCGCAGATTAAGAAGCGATTCAAAATTACCGCTGGATTACTTCAACCCCGCCGGCTCATTGTTGAGGTAGAAGGTACGGCTGATAACTTTCTGGTCCGGCTTTTCACCCTGCTTATTTTCGGCGACTGGGTTAGTTATTATCTGGCTTTGGAAAATCAGGCTGACCCAACGCCGGTTGACCGTATTACCCAGCTGAAGAAGAAATTAGCGGAATAATCTGTCATTCCTGCATGCTTTAGGCAGGAATCCATTAGATTCCCGTTTACTACACACGGGAATGACATCAAGGAGAATAATATGGAAAAGGGGAGTTATCTCTTTACTTCGGAATCCGTGACCGAGGGACACCCGGATAAGATCTGCGACCAGATTTCCGATAGTATTCTGGATGAGATTCTGCGTCAGGACCCCAATGGTCGTGTTGCCTGTGAAACCATGGTAACCCGGGGTCTGGTCTTTATCGCCGGTGAGATTACAACCAAAGCCCGGATTGATATTCCCAGGATTGCGCGTGGACTGATTCGCGAAGTTGGTTATACTGACCCGGCGTATGGATTCAACTGTATGGAAAGTTCTGTAATTACAGCGGTTCAGGAACAGTCTCCCGATATTGCGGCAGGCGTAGATACCGGAGGTGCCGGTGACCAGGGTTTGATGTTCGGTTACGCCTGTACCGAAACGCCAGCGTTGATGCCGTTACCCATTATGTTAGCCCATCAATTGGTTCAACGTCTGGCTGCGGTACGCGGGGAAGGGGTTTTGCCTTATTTACGACCGGATGGAAAGAGCCAGGTGACGGTTCGTTATGAAGAGGGTATTCCCAAAGAGGTTACCTGTGTGGTATTAGCCGCCCAGCACGATCCGGGGATGGAACAGAAAAAGATTCGTGACGATTTAACCCGGGAGGTCATCTTCAAGGTGATTTCAAAAGAAATGCTGTCTCCAGAACTGAAGGTCTTTGTTAATCCAACCGGGAGTTTTGTAGTTGGGGGTCCTCAGGGTGATACCGGGGTAACCGGCCGGAAGATTATCGTAGATACTTACGGTGGATTCGGTCGGCACGGCGGAGGTTGTTTTTCCGGAAAAGACCCGACGAAAGTAGACCGTTCCGGTTCTTACCTTGCCCGTTACCTGGCTAAAAATATAGTTGCCGCCGGGATTTGTCAGCGTTGTGAAATTCAAATCGCTTATGTGATTGGAGAAAGACAGCCGGTTTCGCTGTATCTGAATACTTATGGGACCGGTCGAATTCCCGAAGAAAAAATTCAAAACCTGATTCAGAAAAGACTTGACCTTTCACCCCGGGGGATTATTAAAATGCTTGACCTTTTAAAACCTCGTTACCGAAAGGCCGCCTGCTACGGACATTTTGGACGTACCGAACCAGAGTTCACCTGGGAACGTATTGACCTGGCTGAAACCTTCCGTACCCTCTTGTAATTCCCCTCTTGTAGAGGGGTGTCTGCCAAAGGCAGACAGGGTATTAATTCCCCTTTTTTTAAAAGGGGTGGCAACGAAGTTGACGGGGTATTTATGGTAATCGGTCTGACCGGAGTTTTCGGTTCCGGAAAGAGTGCGGTCCGGAGATTTTTTCGGCAAAGGGGAGCCGTGGCTATTTCTGCAGATAGCCTTGTCCACGCTCTTTTACGCCAGGAAAACGTGAAGCAAAAAATTACCGCCAAGTTTGGTCCGGGCGTTCTTAGGAAAGGTGAAATTGACCGGATCGCCCTGGCAAAAATAGTTTTTAGGAATGACGCAAAACGTAAAGCCCTGGAACAGATTCTTCATCCTCTGGTTAAAGCCCAAATCAGAAAGAAGGTCAGGACTTTATTGCCGTTAGGAAAGTTAGTGGTGGTGGAAGTACCGCTGCTTTTTGAAAGCGGATTTACGGACTTTTTCGATTACATTGTTTGTGTTTCCGCACCTCTTAAGATAATCCATAAGCGGATGCGGAAGAAAGGGTTTTCTGACGCTGAAATTGAGCAGCGCTGGGACAGTCAATGGAATCTGTCGGAGAAAGAAAAAAGGAGTGGGTTTGTAATTGACAACAGCGGGTCTCTTTTTAATACCAAAAAACAGGTGGACATTATATTACGCGGGGGGACAAGATGTCAGAGGTGAGTAAGCAGTTGAATATCTCGGAGTTAAAAGAAACGTCGGTTGGGGAATTGCAGA
>CAZVUE010000050.1:0-2246 GCA_964630335.1 uncultured bacterium
GGAGACCGGCGAGACAATCCTCTCGGGCTTAGGTGATTTACACCTGGAAATCTGGGTGAGCCGGATAGCGAGCCGGTTTGGGGTGGAGGTGGTGAAAGGGATTCCCAAGATTGCCTACCGGGAAACCGTAACTACTACCGCCAGCGATCAGGGTAAATATAAGAGGCAGACCGGCGGTCACGGGCAGTACGGTGACTGCTGGCTGAAGATAGAACCGCTTCCCCGGGGTACCGGCTTTGAATTCGTTGACGCGATTGTAGGCGGTGCCATTCCCCGGCAATACATCCCTTCGGTAGAAAAGGGGGTACGCGAGGCGATGTTAAAAGGGGCCTTAGCCAACTTTCCGGTTACCGACATCAGGGTAACCCTCTATGACGGCACCTTCCACGATGTTGACTCTTCAGACATCGCCTTTCAGATTGCCGGTTCTCTGGCGTTTAAGAAGGTTACCGGTGAGGCTAAACCAGCCCTTTTGGAACCGATTATGAACGTTGAGGTTACTATACCCAGTGATTACGTGGGTGATGCGATGGGTGACATCAACGGTCGCCGGGGCAAGGTTTTAAACATAGACAGCGCCGACAGTGAAAACCAGAAAATTTCCGCGCAAATACCGCTGGCGGAGATGGCAAACTACGCCACATCTCTGCGTTCTTTGACCAGCGGCCGGGGAGGTTATCAGGCAGAGTTTTCTCATTACGAATTTGTACCGTACCAGATTGCGGAGAAGATAATCAAGGAACGCCAGGCAGGCAAGGAGGAAAAGTAATAATGCAAAAATCAAATATCAAATATCAAAATAACAATGTAAAATCCAAAATCTTCAAAAATTTTAAATTTTGGTTTGTGGTTTTGATTTTTGGACTTTGATATTTGGATTTATTTAGGGGGTATATGAGTGGACATTCCAAATGGGCGAGCATCAAACACAAGAAGGCAGCGGTTGATGCCAAGAGGGGCAAGGCTTTTACCAAGTTAATCCGGGAGATTATGATGGCCGCCCGCGGTGGCGGAGGAAATCCGGACTCTAATCCCCGGCTCCGGATGGCTATGGAAAAAGGCCGGGAATTTAATATGCCTGCGGACAACATCAAGCGTGCCATTCAGAAGGGTACCGGCGAAGGTACGGATACCCAGATGGAAGAAATCTCCTACGAAGGATATGGTCCGGCCGGCGTAGCGATTAAATTGGATGTGGTTACCGATAACAAGCGCCGGACCGCCGCGGAAATCCGAGCCATTTTTTCCAAAAACAGCGGAAATTTAGGTGAGGTGGGTTGCGTTTCCTGGATGTTTGAACGGAAGGGACAGATTTCGGTTCCCAAGGCAGGTACGGACGAAGATACGCTTTTTGCCGCAGCGATTGAGTCCGGCGCCGATGACGTTGTTTCTGAAGCCGAAGCATTCCAGATTTACGGCAAACCGGAGATTCTGGAAAAGGTAAAACAAGAGATAGAGAATAAAGGAATCAAGACCGGTTCCGTGTCCCTGACGATGGTTCCCAAATCCACCGTTAAGATTGACGGCAAGGATGCGGAGCAACTCTTAAAACTCCTGGATGCACTGGAAGACCACGACGAAGTCCAGACGGTTTACTCCAACTTTGAAATGTCGGACGAACTATGGGAAAAACTTGAATCCCAGGCGCCATAGAAAATGCAAAAATTCGCTGTCATTCCTGTATGTAGTAAACAGGAATCTGGATTCCCGCTTACTACACGCGGGAATGACATAACCAGGTTGTGCTTTTTTAAATTTACTTAAATGACTGTGGTGGGCTTTGACCCGGGTCTGAACCGTACCGGCTACGCAATCATAAAAGATACCACGCCGGTTTCCGTTTTAACTCATGGTGTAATTATCGCTCATCCCAACCAGCCGCTTAACCAGCGTTTTGCCCTGATTTTCTCTTCCGCCCAAAAGATTCTTCAGGATTACCGGCCGGAGGTGGTTACGGTGGAGGAGGTTTATTTCGCCAAAAATCCCCAGACCACCCTTAAGATTGGGATTGTCCGGGGACTCCTCTTTGCGGCTGCCCTGGAGCAGAAGATTGAGGTGGTCTCCTTTTCTCCCGCGGAGGTTAAGATGGCGGTCAGCGGTAAAGGTAATGCCACCAAAGAACAGGTTCAGTACCTGACCGCCGCGATACTTGGTTTAAAAGAGAACATACCGGAAGACAGCGCAGATGCGCTGGCTCTCTGTCTCTGTTATCTCAGCCACCTTAAGTATCAGAAAAGGCTCCAGGA
>CAZVUE010000050.1:2346-4054 GCA_964630335.1 uncultured bacterium
ACTATGTTTGCGTATCTAAAAGGTAAATTGGCAATAAAGACCCCGGCCTTGGTGGTTATTGACGTAGGCGGGGTAGGCTATGAGGTGCGCATACCCATTTCTACCTTTGACCGGTTACCCGAAGAAGGTAAAGAAATTTTTCTCCACATCTACCCCTGCTATCGTCCGGAGAGTATTACTCTGTGCGGGTTTGCCACCCAGGCAGAGAAGGACCTTTTTAATCTTCTTTTAGGTGTTTCCGGTGTGGGTCCCAAGGTTGCTCTGACCATCCTTTCCGGGACCACCATATCCAGATTTTGCCAGGCCATTATCGCCGAAGACAGCAAAACGCTCAGTGCTATTTCCGGAGTAGGGAAAAAATTGAGCCAGAGGCTGATTATTGAGTTGAAAGACCAGGTCCAGACATTAGGCGAGAGGCCAATGCCGGCCGGAGAGGCTGTCCTGGAGAAGGATGCCATAGGCGCTCTGATTACTCTGGGGTATCCGCGGGTCCACGCGCTAAAGGCGGTTCAGCAGGTCCTTGTTTCCCAAAAGGCGGCCGTGCCCAATTTAGAAACCCTGATTAAAGAAGCCCTGAAAATAATCTGACAAAAGAAATAATATTGTAGGGGTTTGATTTATCAAACCCGAGGGATACGGGCGCCATAAATGGCGCCCCTACATTTCAAATGGCGAAGGAGAGAGTAGTAGACTTAACCAAACCGGAGACCCTGCCGGAAGACACCAAATACGACATCGCGCTGCGGCCAAGCAGTTTTGGTGATTTTATCGGTCAGGGAAAAATTAAAGAGAACCTCAAGGTCTTTATTGAAGCGGCTAAAGAGCGGAAGGACCCTTTAGACCATACCCTCTTCTTTGGTCCCCCGGGTTTAGGAAAGACCACCCTGGCGCACATCATCGCCAACGAGATGGGTGTAAAGATTAAGGCTACCTCCGGCCCGGCAGTAGAACGGCCCGGTGACCTGGCTGGTTTACTTACGAACTTGGAGCGGTCGGATGTCCTCTTTATTGATGAGATTCACCGGCTCAGCCGGGTGGTGGAAGAGTACCTCTACGGTGCGATGGAAGACTTCCATATTGACATTATGACCGGCGATGGTCCCCGGGCGAACGCAATCCGTCTCAACCTGAAGCCTTTTACCCTGTTAGGTGCCACCACCCGTTCCGGTCTTTTAACCGCTCCATTGCGTTCCCGGTTCGGTATCACCCTTCGTCTGGACTACTATCCGGCCGATGAACTGTCCGCCATCGTAAAACGTTCCGCAAAGCTTATGGGCGTTACGGTTGAGGATGGCGCCACCGAGGAGATTGCCCGGCGCAGCCGGGGTACACCCAGAATAGCCAACCGGCTTCTCCGCCGGATTCGTGATTTCGCCCAGGTATCCAAAGCAAAAATTATTCAGCACGACCTGACTATCTCTGCTCTTAACCGCTTAGATGTTGACCGTTTCGGTTTGGACGAAATGGACAAACGTATCTTAGAGGTGATTATCCATAAATTTTCCGGTGGTCCGGTGGGTTTAAAGACCCTTTCCGTGGCGGTAGGCGAAGAGACGGACACCTTGGAAGAGATTTACGAGCCATTTTTAGTCAGAGAGGGGTACTTGGAACGTACACCCAAGGGTCGCCGGGTTACGGTGCGTGCCTACCAGCATCTTGACCTTCCGGTACCGGCCTCTCGTCGTTCCGATTCACCTGCCCTCTTTAC
>CAZVUE010000050.1:4154-7720 GCA_964630335.1 uncultured bacterium
TATGTTATCAGCCGAGAATTTACGCAAACGGTATCACGGCAAACCAGCGGTAGACAATATCTCCCTTACGGTGGAACCTGGTGAGATCGTGGGTCTTTTAGGTCCCAACGGTGCCGGCAAAACGACCACCTTTTACATCCTGGTCGGATGGCTCCCTCCGGATGAGGGGAAAGTAGAGCTGAACGGTCAGGAGATAACCATCCTGCCGATGTACCGCCGGGCAAGGTTGGGGTTGGGATACCTGCCCCAGGAGCCCTCGGTCTTTCGCAAGATGTCCGTAGCAGATAACCTGACCGCAGTCCTTGAATTCCAGCCAATATCCAAAGAGGAACAGAAAATTCGCCGGGACCAGGCGTTGAAAAAGATTGGACTTACCGCTCTTGCGGCAAGGATTGCCGAAACCCTTTCCGGAGGCGAACGCCGGAAGGTGGAGATTGCCCGGAGTCTTGTGCTCAACCCCTCTTTTCTTCTTCTGGACGAACCCTTCAGCGGGATTGACCCGATTACCATTGAAGACCTGCGCGGTACTATCCGCCGGTTAGCTGACGATGGCATCGGCATCTTAATTACCGACCATAACGTTCGCGAGACCCTGACCGTTACGAACCGTTCTTACCTTATCTTTCAGGGCAAGACCCTGCTCTCTGGTTCCAGCCAGGAACTGGTTGAACATCCGGAAGCCCGGCGCTTCTACTTAGGCCAATCCTTTACCCTGTAAACCATGCATGTATTCTCATTGTGAGTCGTGTATTTTGGACATGACAATTCCACGAGGATATAATTTAGTGTATGGAAGATAAAAACCGGAGGCGTGTCCTTTATATTTTCTTGGATGAGGGTGGAAACTTTGACTTTTCAAACACAGGCACAAAATATTTTACTTTGACCAGTCTTTCTAAAGAAAGACCGTTTGAGACGTATAAATCTCTTTGCGAATTAAAATATAACCTTATCGAATTGGGTGTTGAGATAGAATATTTCCGCGCCTCCGAAGACAAACAAGCAGTCAGAAATTCCGTTTTTGATATTATTAATAGCCACCTTGACCAAACCAGAATCGATAGTTTGATTGTAGAGAAGAGAAAAACACATCCGAGTTTGCAGGAAGAAGAAAGATTTTATCCGGAAATGATTGGGTATCTTCTTCCTTATGTTGTAAATGGCTACGACCTTAGATTATTTGAAAAGGTTATTGTTTTTACAGATACCATTCCTGTTCAGAGAAAGAAGAAAGCGGTAGAAAAATCTATCAAGAAAGTTCTTGCTCATAAACTTCCGGCAGGCGTTACCTATTATATTTTTCATCATGCCTCTAAATCAAACTATGATTTGCAGTTTGCTGATTATTGCAACTGGGCAATTTATAGAAAATGGGAAAGTCAGGATTTAAGGTCTTATGAAATTATCGCGAGGGTTATAAAGAGTGAATTTAATATCTTTAAGGCAGGCACAAGAGATTACTACTAAAAAAAGCGACCGCCTCGACTACTCTTTCGAGAGGGCCCCTTGGGCCCTTGTCATCGAGGCGGAACCTTTAAAGACCGAAATCTATGGAGTATTTTTAATTTCTTTTTCTATTTTTTATTCCTAACTATTATTTTGATATATATCTTATTTTATATAATACAATATATAATATATAAGGAAATCTGTCAAGTGAACGAATTGCCTCACGAAAAATAAAGCAGTTGTTGGGAGAAGCCATGCATGTTGCGATTATAATGGACGGAAACGGCAGATGGGCAAAAAAACGTGGGCTACCCCGTATCTTTGGCCATAAAGCGGGCGCGGACCGCATCGATGAAATTGTCCGCGCCTGTCCGTCTTTAAGTGTAAAGAGCCTTACCCTTTTCGCCTTTTCAACCGAAAACTGGCAGAGACCGCGCAAAGAAGTGAAATTCCTGATGGAACTTATGGCGGAGAAGATTAAGGCTAAGACACCCCAGATGCAAAAGGAGGGGGTGCGCATCCGATTTTTAGGTGACCGCACTGTCTTTTCTAAAAAGATGCAGAACCTGATGACCAAGAGCGAAGCAGAAACCGCAAAAGGTCAAAAAGTTAACCTTTCTCTCTGCCTCAATTACGGAAGTCAGAATGAGATTGTCCGGGCGGTGCGGAATATCTGCCATGATGTTTACGAAGGTAAATTACAAATTACCAAAATTACCGAAGACCTCTTTGCACGTTATCTGGATACCCGGGAACTGCCTCCTCTGGACCTGCTCATCCGGACCAGCGGAGAACAGAGGATTTCCAATTTTTTACTCTACCAATCCGCCTACGCTGAATTCTACTTTACCCGGACCTTCTGGCCCGACTTCAATGCCGAAGAATTTGCCAGGGCGATGGAAGATTTTAAGCAGCGCCAGCGCCGTTTCGGCAAATTATAAATAAATGAAGCGTATCGTTATTTTTGGCTCCACCGGTTCCATTGGCTGTAACACCCTTTCGGTGATTCGCAGGTTTCCGAAGGAGTTCAAGGTCGTTGGCCTCTCCGCCCACCAACAGGTGGGGTTACTGAAGAGGCAGGTGGCGGAATTTGAGCCGGAGGTAGTGGTTTTAACCGATAAAAACCCCGGGGGTTTTGGCAGAACAAAGGTTCTTTCTGGTCCTGATGGATTGAAAAAATTGGCTTTCTGGCCCCGGTCTGACTTAGTGGTTATGGCGATTCCCGGCTCTGATTCTTTAATGCCGGCTTTCTGGGCACTGGAGGCAGGCAGGACACTGGCGTTGGCAAGCAAAGAAGCCCTGGTGATGGCTGGAGAACTCCTGTCTGCCAGGGCAAAAAAGTCAGGCGTGAAGATTATCCCGTTGGACAGCGAACACAACGCCATCTTCCAGATTTTATCCGCTTATCCGGACCGTCCGGTCAAAAAAATCTTTCTGACCGCCAGCGGTGGTCCGTTTTTGAACCGGAAAAAGAAGAAGGTAAGCATTAAAGAGGCGCTGGCACATCCGGTCTGGAAGATGGGCCGGAAGGTAACGATTGACAGCGCCACCATGGTAAACAAAGCCCTGGAGATAATCGAGGCACACCACCTTTTTGGTTTGCCTCCGGAGAAGATTGAGGTTTTAATCCACCCGGAGGTACTGGTCCACGGCCTGGTAGAATTTGAAGATGGATTTATAACCGCCAACCTTTCGGTTCCGGATATGAGGCTATCCATAGCTTCTGGACTATTCTGGCCTGAAGACCCGCCGGACACCTCGGCCGCCCGGTCGGTTTCCCTGTCCGATTTAAGCCGGCTTACCTTCCAGACACCGTCCCCACACCAGTTCCCGGCTCTGGGTTTAGCCTATGACGCCTTAAAAAAAGGCGGGACTTGTCCTACTGCCTTTTCGGTTGCCAACGAAGAGGCGGTCAATGCCTTCCTGGCTGGTCTGCTCAAGTTTGAAGATATTCTTCCCATCGTCAAAAGAGTGGTCGATAAACACCAGCCGGGTTTAAAGTCCTCCCTTTCCGATGTAATGGCTGTTGCCAATCGTACCCGGTTCCTTACCCGTTTTCTGATTACCGGGAAAAGATTGAAAAAATTCCCGTAATCTTATACAATATCATAATCCAT
>CAZVUE010000051.1:0-7529 GCA_964630335.1 uncultured bacterium
AAAGATTAGAGCGGTGGTTTGTGATTAAACCCGCGGCAGAAGTCGCGCCTGACTTCTCCGACCCAATTTTAAAAAAGAGATTATCTGTCATTCCTGCATGTTTTAGGCAGGAATCTAATGGATTCCCGCTTACTACACGCGGGAATGACATAAAAAAGAAATAGACAAATGCAGATAGTCAAAACAATATCTGAAGTCAGGAGGTTAATCTTACACGCCCGAAATGCGGGTAAGACAATCGGTTTTGTACCGACAATGGGCGCGCTCCATAAAGGGCACCTCAGTCTAATCCGTGCATCTCGGAAAGAGTGCGGATTCAGTGTGGTCAGTATCTTCGTCAATCCCGCCCAGTTTGGTCCTAAAGAAGACTACCAGGAATATCCTAAAGACCTGAAAAGAGACACCCGATTGATAGAAAAAGAGGGAGCAGACCTTATCTTTGCACCGGAATCAACCGAAATCTATCCGGAAGGTTATCAGACCTATGTAGAAGTTCAGAAATTTCCCCAGGGCTTGTGCGGGAAGTACCGTCCGGGCCATTTTCAGGGCGTGGCTACGGTGGTCTTAAAATTATTTCATATCGTTTCACCGGACCGAGCCTATTTTGGCTGGAAAGACGCTCAGCAGTTGCTCATCATCAAAAAGATGGTTGAAGATTTAAACCTTTCAATAAAGGTTATCGGTTTGCCTACGGTCAGGGAGAAAGACGGATTAGCGATGAGTTCGCGAAATCAATATCTCTCACCGGAAGAACGAAAATCCGCACCACTTCTGTATAAAAACCTGAAAAATGTCAAGAGAACGGTGGAAACTAAACAAAAAAGTCTGAAAGAAGCACTGAAAGAAACGCAGAAAAACCTGAATAAAAATCCGCTGGTCAAACTACAATATTTAGAAGCGGTAGACTTAAAAAAATTAGAGACGGTAAAAAAAGATACCCGCGGTAAGATTCTGGTTGCTTTAGCCGCTTTTCTTGGTTCCACCCGCCTCATTGATAATATCATAATCCATGTCGGAAGCAGAAAAATATCTTAAGCGGGCACTACAGCTGGCAGCCAAGGGCAAAGGACTGGTGAGTCCAAACCCTTTGGTAGGCGCAGTTCTGGTGAAAAAGGGCCGGATTATTGGAGAAGGTTACCACCATTACTTTGGAGGTGACCACGCTGAGGTGGATGTTCTAAAGAATGCCCGGGAATCACCAAAAGGAAGCACACTGTACATCAACTTAGAGCCTTGTTGCCATTTCGGTAAGACCCCACCCTGCACCGAAGTGTTAATTAAATCCGGAATTAAAAAGGTTGTGTCCAGCCTGCCGGACCCCCATCCCTTAGTTTCCGGAAAAGGCTTCAGCCGGCTCAAAGAGGCTGGCATTGAAGTAGAGGGAGGATTACTTTCCGAAGAAAGCCGCAGGATTAATGGGCCTTATTTCACAGGAATAACCCGGCGCCGGCCTTTTATTACTCTCAAGATTGCCCAGAGCCTCGATGGTAAAATCGCCAGTTATACCGGAGCGTCAAAGTGGATTACCGGCAAAGAAGCACGAAGATTTGTTCACCACCTCCGTTTTGAATACGATGCGATTCTGGTGGGTATAAAGACCGTCCTGGCAGATGACCCTTCCCTGGATTACATGGTTCCCAAACTGTCTCCTTCGTTACTTTCCCGCAAACGGTACTTCAAAGTTGTCCTTGACAACCAGGCATATCTTCCCCTTTCCGCAAAATTATGGAAAGGGAAGGGCAGGGTAGTGGTAGCCACCACCGAAAAAGCGCCCTCGTCAAATTTACGGAGGTTAGAAGAAAAAGGCGCCAGGATTCTGGTAGCTGGTTCAGAAAGAGTGGAGATAAAAAGACTTCTGAAACTGCTTTCCGAAATGGATATCGGTTCTATTCTGGTGGAAGGTGGCGCGGAAACTTTTGGTTCTTTCGTGGATGAAAAAATGGTAGACTTACTCTACATATTTCAGTCACCCATCATCTTAGGCAACAGAGACGCAAAATCATCAATTGCCGGCAAAGGTTTTCCGGCTCCGGAAAAAGCCCTCTGTTTTAAACTTAAAGCAACGCGCCATTTTGGCCCTGACTCTTTATTTGTCTACCAACCCCTATAATTAGTACAAACTCAGTATTTATTATGCCCTTTCCCATTCAAGGGAAAGGGAACCCGTATTCCCGCATGCTTTTAGCGGGAATCCAGTGATTATGCGTATGGATTCCGGCTTACTATCCGCCGGAATGACAACTTATTCTATGTCGTGTGTATTACGTACAGGTTTTTTGTAGTATAATATAAGGTATGTTTACGGGGATAATTGAAAATATCGGAAAAGTAACAACTCCGGCACAAGGAAAAGGAACCCTGTTCATAGACGTATCTTTGACTGACGTCAAACCTGGTGAGAGTATTGCGGTAAATGGTGTTTGTCTTACAATAACCCGGGTTACCGAAAACAAAATCTGGTTTGACCTCTCCCAAGAAACTTTAACCAGGACCACGTTGGGAAGGCTAAAGTCCGGAGACGTGGTTAACTTGGAACAGGCTCTGCGTCTGGGTGACCGGATTGGCGGTCATTTAGTTACCGGCCATGTGGATGGAAAGGGCAGGATTGTAGGAATAAAAAAGACCGCAGGGACCCCAATGTCAAATTGGGGGGAAGGGAAAGAGATGGTAATTTTATTCCCGGCCGAATTGAAGAAGTACATTATAAAAAAGGGGTCAGTGGCAATGGAAGGAGTAAGCCTGACCGTGGCTGAAGTTTTCGGAAACCGGGTTTCAGTAGCGTTAGTACCCTATACATTAAACCAGACCAACTTGGGTAAGAAGAGAATCGGCGAGGAAGTAAATATTGAGGTGGATATTCTTGCCCGCTACCTTAAATAAGTAAGTCATTCCTGCGGATGGTAAGCAGGAATCCCTGCCTACGGCATGCAGGGACGACGTCTCTGGATTCCCGCTTAATACGTGCGGGAATGACAAAACATACTATAAAAATGACCACCGTAGAAAAAGTTGTCGCAGATTTAAAAACAGGCAAATTTGTTATCGTGGTGGATGACGAAAACCGGGAGAATGAAGGTGACCTGGTTCTGGCAGCAGAGAAGGTAACACCAGAAGCGATTAACTTTATGGCAACCGTTGCCCGGGGTTTAATCTGTGTGGCTATGGAAGAAGAAAGGCTAGACCTTTTAAACCTAAAACCCATGGTTTCAGAAAGTACCGCTTTACACGGTACTTCCTTTACCATCTCCGTTGACGCCAATAAAGGTGTTACGACTGGTATTTCCGCCTTAGACCGGGCAACTACCGTCAAATCTCTTCTTGCTCCTGAGACGAAACCGGAAGATCTGGCTCGACCGGGACATATCTTTCCGTTGCGTTCTCAAAAAGGCGGGGTACTGATAAGGGCCGGACATACCGAAGCAACGGTGGATTTAATGAAGATGGCCGGGCTCTATCCAGCCGCGGTGATATGTGAGATAATGGCAGAAGATGGTCAGATGGCACGAATGCCTGAATTAGAGGAATTGGCAAAAAAGTATCACCTTCCGATTGCCGCAGTTGCCGATGTTATTGAATACCGTAGAAAAAAGGAGAAATTGGTGTACAGGATTCTGGAGGTAGCATTACCTACCGCCTGCGGAAAATTTACTTTGAACTTCTACGAATCCATGATAGAAAAAGAACATCATTTAGCTTTAACCAAAGGAGATTTACAACTCAGAGATGATAAAGACAGTATTTTGGTCCGGGTGCACTCCCAGTGTCTGACCGGCGATATCTTCCACTCCCTGCGCTGTGATTGCGGAGAGCAGTTACACCGTTCTCTGGAAATAATCAACAAGGAGGGCAGGGGAGTACTACTCTATATGCGTCAGGAAGGTCGTGGTATCGGTCTGATGAATAAGTTGAAGGCATACCAACTTCAGGAAGAAAAAGGAATGGATACCGTTGAGGCTAATTTAGCCTTGGGTTTTCCGGATGACCTGAGAGACTACGGAATCGGCGCCCAGATTCTGAAAGATTTGGGACTTTCCCGGATACGTCTTCTGACCAATAATCCGCGTAAGATTGTAGGTCTCTCCGGCTACGGATTGGAGGTAGTTGACCGGGTACCGATTGAAATTCCGGCCGGTAAGTACAACCGGGAGTACCTGAAGACAAAAAAGGAGAAGTTAAGCCACATACTTAACGTTTAATTAATATGTCATTCCCACATGTAGTAAGTGGGAATCCAGTAGTTGCAAGTTTATAGATTCCTGCTTACTATCCGCAGGAATGACAATCCATCTATCACATTCGGATTTAGACGGGAAGGGGAGGAGAAAATGGGTAAAGAATTGGCAGGGGTTCTGGACGGAAAAGGGAAAAAGTTCGTGGTGGTGGTCAGCCGGTTCAATGACTTTATCACCAAGAGGTTGTTAGAAGGTGCCTATGACTGTCTAATACGACACGGCATGAAGGAGCAGGATATCACCACCGCCTGGGTACCCGGTTCCTTTGAAATTCCCGCGGTGGCGAAACGGCTTGCCGAAGGAGGTAAGTTTGATGCGGTCATCTGTTTGGGCACAATCATCAGGGGTGAAACACCTCACTTTGACTACATCGCGGGTCAGTCAAGCAAAGGTCTCAGCCAGTTAGCCTTGGAAAGTAAGGTGCCGGTAATCTACGGAATCCTTACCTGCGATACGGTAGACCAGGCGGTTGACCGGGCCGGGACAAAATCGGGTAACCGCGGGTGGCAGGCAGCGCTGACCGCATTGGAAATGGCAAACCTGTACACAATCCTCTAAAAATGTGCGGTATTGTCGGCCGGATTGAAAAGTCAGGCCGAAAAGTCGATGAACAGCCACTCATCCGGATGGCGCGGTCTCTGCGCCACCGGGGACCGGATGAAGAAGGTTTTTACTTCAACGGGAATATCGGCTTGGGTCACCAGCGTCTGGCAATAATTGACCTTACCACCGGCCGTCAACCTCTGAAGAATGAAACCGGAAAGATTATCCTGGTTGCCAACGGTGAAATCTATAATTTCCAGCAGATACGCCAGGAATTGGAAAAGAGAGGGCATCTTTTTCAGACAAAATCCGATAATGAAGTTATTGTCCACCTTTATGAAGAAAAAGGAGTTGCCTGCCTTCAGGACCTGCGCGGAATGTTTGCCTTCGGTCTCTGGGATGAAGATAAAAAGAGACTCTTTCTCAGCCGCGACCGATTGGGCAAGAAACCTCTGGTCTACGCCGAAACTCCTTTCGCTTTCACTTTTGCTTCCGAGATAAGAACCCTTCTCCTCGCGCCTGATGTTACGAAAGAGATTGACCCGGAATCCCTGAACACTTTTCTCACTCTTCAATATATACCTTCTCCCCAGTCCATCTTTACCGGCATTAAAAAGATACCGGCCGGCCATTATCTTATCTATCAGAACAACGAAATTAAGATTGAACGATATTGGGACCCTGGATTTAACCATAAACTGAAAATTACTGAGGAAGAAGCCCAGCGATTACTTTCCGAAACCTTAAAAGAAGCGGTCCGTCTACGGATGATAAGTGATGTCCCTTTGGGTGCTTTTCTTTCCGGAGGTATTGACTCCAGTACCGTAGTCGCCCTGATGAGCCGTCTTTCCGAAAAGCCGGTCAAGACCTTTTCCATCGGATTTACTGAAAAGGCTTATGACGAACTAAACTACGCCAGAAGGGTGGCAAAAACCTTTCACACTGACCACGCTGAATTCGTTGTTAAACCTGATGTCATTTCTATTTTACCCAGGATTGTGGAGCATTACGGTGAACCGTTTGGAGACAGTTCTGCCATTCCCACCTTTTACCTGTGCGGAGAGACAAAAAAGTACGTTACGGTAGCCCTCTCCGGAGATGGTGGTGACGAAAACTTTGCCGGCTACCCCAGGTATCGCCAGGCGCTGCTTCTGGAAAAGATTTTAAATATTAGTCCGCGCCTTTTAAAAACCATTCCCAACGCTCCTTTATCTAGCCGTTACGGGGGCTTGCGCAAAATAGAATGGGCGTTGAAAGACGCACCGTCCTTGACTCCAGCCCGACGTTACAGCCGTTGGCTGACGGTCTTTCCGGAATCGGAGGGGGAGTCCCTTTACCAGCCTTCTTTCAGGCAGGGTTTACTCTCCAATCCCCTGCGTCAAATTGAAGAATACTGGAAAGAGACCGAGAACCTTCTGGAAAAGATGCTCTTGGTGGACTTCAAGACTTATCTGCCTGACTGCCTTCAGGTAAAGATGGATATCGCCTCAATGGCGCAGGGGTTGGAAATACGCAGTCCGTTTTTGGACCATAAATTAGTAGAACTGATTGCCTCTCTGCCGGCCAGTTATAAAATACGGTATACCCAGAGTAAATATCTTTTGAAAAAAGTTCTGAAAGGGATTTTACCGGAAGAGGTTTTGAGAAGAAAGAAGAAAGGTCTTGGTATTCCCCTGTCAGTCTGGTTCCGGAAGGATTTGCAAGGATACCTGACCTCTTTTATTTTAGGTGAAAAAGCGCTGAAACGGGGATACTTTAATCCGGAATACATAAGAAGAATCTTTGAAGAACATTTAAGCGGCCGGGTAGACCACGCCAATCGGCTGTATCTCCTTCTGGTTCTGGAGATGTGGCATCAAATGTACATAGATTGACCCCGCAAGCTGTCATTCCTGCATGTTTTAGGCAGGAATCCAGTTTGCGTATAATAGAGAGGGAAAGAATCTATATGAGCGTTTTAATTCTGGCTTATCATCGGATAAACGACTGGTCAAGCGATACACTGGTTATCCCCCCGGAGAGATTCCGCCGGCAGATAAATTTCTTAAAGAGACGGTATCAAATCGTCTCTTTAAAAGATATCATTGCAGCCCAGAAAGCGGGTCTGGCACAAAAAGAAAGATTAGCTGCCATTACCTTTGACGACGGGTATTTTGACAATTACCGGTATGCCTATCCAATCTTGGAAGAATCCGGTTGTACCGCAACCTTTTTTCTTACCGTATCTTATATTGGAACCGAAAATCTCCCCCAACCCCTCTTTTCCAAAGAGGGGAGTCCCCCTTTGAAAAAGGGGGAAGAAGGGGGATTTAAGGACCGGCTTCTCAACTGGTCAGAGGTGGCTGAAATGGCTAAAGACGGCTTCACCTTTGGCTCGCATTCTTTGACCCATATAAATCTGACTGCTGTTCCTCCCTCCGTGGCCCGTGAAGAAATTACAAAATCCAGGCAGATTTTGGAAGAGAAAACGGGAAGAGGAGTCGGCTTTTTTTGTTACCCATTTGGCAGACATTCACCGGAAATCAGGCAGATGGTGGCGGAAGCCGGCTATCAGGCGGCTCTTTTTACCCCGGCCTTTATTTCCTGCTTCTCTTTTCGAAAATCTTTGGAACCAGACCTGTATTCCCTGAAAAGAGTGGGTATCTATCATCATACCAATCTTTGGCAATTCCGGTTAAAGGTAGTGCGACCCTTTCAGGGTCGCTAAAAGCGAGGCTAAAAGCCTCGCACTACATGTAGGTTAATTAATGGAGA
>CAZVUE010000052.1:0-7426 GCA_964630335.1 uncultured bacterium
GCAAAGGAAACTGAAACAGAAAAAGAGAACACCGCGCTCAAAAAACGATTAGACCGCCTGGAAGAAAAGATAAAAGCAAAGTAGGGGTCGGATTATGAGAACCCTAATTTATGTTCCTATTATCCATACCAGCGCTGACCTCGGCTCTTTGGCCGAGGATGTAGCCAAAAGAGCCGTGGCAAACCTGGGTGAAGAGGTGTGGAAGGAACACCTCAAAACCATTGAGGGCTTTTGGGATGTTCTTTCGCATCACTGCAATTCTCTGAACGTCTCCGGGGTAAAAATATACCAGGATGGAATGGTCGCGGAGAATGAAGTGGCACAAAAAATAGTTGAAGAAGGAGTAAGGTCAGGAAGCAAAAATTACGAAATAGTTTCCAGACTTCTTAAAAAAGGCGCCGTCCTGGTAAAAACAGAGGATTTTAAACTGGTTAAAGAAGAACGTGACCGGATACTTGCCATAACCCAAGGGAGTTCGGTTCTCAAAAAATTAATCGCATATCTAAGATATAAATTGACCAAGAATAGCCTCTTAAACAAAAGAGACGGATTTATTGCCGGAAGAATAGCTGAAACCCTAAAAGAAGGTGAAACAGGCATTATCTTCATTGGCGCCTATCACAATGTTAAGAAGAGGATTCCTGAAGATATTCAAATTATAGAATTAAAAAAAACCGAAAAGGTGAAGGCGTATCAAAAGATGCTCCTATCTTACAAAAAGAATGAAGCACGAGTCAGGGAATTGAGTAATTACCTTGTTTCAAAAGAAGAATTAATACAAACGCAATAAGTAAGTTGTCATTCCTGTGGATAGTAAACAGGAATCCATACTAATAATCACTGGATTCCCGCTTAAAGCATGCGGGAATGACATAACATTTAAGTCGTTTGTATCAATAAAAAGATGGAAACAGAATTAGAAAAGTTAACGGAAGAATTAACACAGATGCAAGAAGAGGTTAAATCTATTGCCGAGGGAAAATATTCCGGACTTAAGACCAAATTTGAATGCAGACGTTGCGGTAAAAAGAACCCTTCCAACTTTCCTCTTCTAATATCTCTTCATTTCGTTCCTCTCCAGGATGGCCTTCTTTGTCCCGATTGTCTCCGGAAATACATCTATGAAATAGAGAAATCTACCAGAAAAGAATAAATCCCCCTAACCCATCTTTCGTATCCCAACCAATAATGATATAATGTAAATAATGTAGGGCAAACCTTTAGGTTTGCATTATATTTTGCAAGGCTAAAGCCTTGCCCTACAAATTTTTATTTGTGTAAAGCGTTAATGATATAATAGATTAAGGTATGGTTAACCAGGTGGTAATATTTATCGTTGGACTGATACTGGGTGGAATTGCGGTCTGGCTGGGTTTGAACCGAAGGGTGCTGGATTCAGATGGCCGAGCCAAGACTAACGAAGGTACGCTTACTGAATTACGGTCCCAACTCCAGCAAAAAGAAGTCCATCTTACCCAGTTACAGACCGACCTTAATAAACAACAGGAAGCCAGGGTTGCGGCGGAAACCCGGCTTGCCGAACTCCGGAGCAATTTAGAGGAACAGAAGAAGAATCTGGCTGAAACCGTGCAACGATTAAGTGATGCCTTTAACAGCCTTTCTACCGAAGCGCTCAAGAGTAATAATCAGATCTTTCTGGATCTGGCAAAGAAAACCATGGAAGGCGTTCTTAGCGAGGCTAAGGGTGATTTAAAGGTACGCCAGGAGGCGATGGATGGTACCATCAAACCGCTTCAGGAAACATTAAAGCGGTATGAAGACCAATTACGGGAGATAGAAACTAAAAGGTCTGAGGCTTACGGAGGTCTTCTGCAACACCTTACCGAAATGAAACAAACCCATGAATTGCTTCGTAAAGAGACTACCACCCTGTCCTCGGCGCTTAAGACTCCTCAGGTACGGGGTAGCTGGGGTGAACTTACTCTGCGCCGGGTGGTGGAAATGGCCGGGATGTCTAAATACTGTGACTTTGAAGAGCAGTTTTCGGTTTCCACCGAAGAAGGACGGCTCCGGCCAGACCTCATCATTAAACTGCCGGGCAATAGAACGATTGTTGTTGATGCAAAAGCTCCGGTACAGGTATTCCGGAAGGCGCTGGAAGTGGCGGAGGAAGAGGGCCGTAAAAACGCTTTTTCCCAGTACGCGAAGGCGGTACGCGAATATATGAAAAAATTGTCTTCCAAGGAATACTGGAAACATCTGGCACCCAGCCCGGAGTTTGTCATTCTATTTTTACCCGGTGAATCGTTCTTTAGTGCCGCCTTAGAACAGGACAATAGTTTGATGGAGGACGGATTTGCCAGCCGGGTAATACTGGCTACTCCGACCACCTTAATTTCGCTGCTGCGTACGGTTGCCACCACCTGGCAGCAGCAGGACGTGACTGAAAATGCCCGGCGCATCTGGGAAACAGGTCAGGAACTCTTTGAGAGACTCTCCATCTTTTCGGAACATTTAGATGGAATTCGCAAAGGTCTGGCTGAAGCGGCCAAGTCGTACAATGCTGCGGTCGGTTCCTGGGAAACCCGGCTCCTGCCGGGTATCCGGCGGCTCAAAGAGTTAGGGACGGTCTCTTCAGACAAAGAAGTAATTGAAATAGATTCGGTTGACGTACCTCTGAAAGAAAGAACTCATGAATAAGGCGGTGGGAATTGACTTAGGCGGTACTTACATTAAGTTTGGATTGGTTAAAAAAGACGGTACCATATTGAAACGGGGTCAGATAGAAACCCATACCGAGAAGGGACGCCCGGAGATTCTTAGAAGGATGGAAGAAGCGGTCAACGAATCCCTGTCCGGGGTAAATACCTCTGAAGTGTGCGGGATAGGCATCGGAACTCCGGGTTTGGTAGATAGCAAGGGCGCAGTTTTTTTGGCACCCAACCTGCCGGAATGGAATGACTTGCCTCTGGCAAAAATCTTTCACGAAAAGTTTAATCTTCCGGTCAAGGTGGAAAACGACGTCAACACCATCACCTGGGGGGAATATCTCTTCGGTGCCGGAAAGGGGTTTCGCACCATCGTCTGTATTACTTTGGGTACCGGTTTAGGTGGTGGTGTGGTGGTGGATGGGAAACTGTTGCGGGGCGGAAAATACTCGGCCGCAGAATTAGGTCATATCACCATCAACAGCCGGGGACCACGCTGTGGGTGCGGAAATAAAGGTTGTGTAGAAGCATATGTAGGAGCAGGCCGTATTGTAAAACGAACTGTAAAAGCTCTGAAAAATAGTACCTGCAAGGCTAAAGCCTTGCCCTACAATGGTGCCAAGTCTATCATACCGGAACTGGTCAACGGAAATTTGGAAAAAATAACACCAAAAATCGTCTCAATGGCTTATCAAAAAGGCGATGAATTAGCAGGCAGAATCTGGAAAGAAGTGGGAAGTGATATCGGCGTGATGCTGGCTGATTTAGTCAATGTCTTTAATCCTGAAGCGATTATCATCGGAGGCGGCGTTGCCCAGGCAGGAAAACCGCTCTTTGACGCTATTGAAGAGACCATTAAAATTCGCGCTTTCCCGATTCTGAGCAAAAGACTTAAGATTTTGCCCGCCTCCCTGGGTTCGGAAAGCGGGATTCTGGCTGCCGCCGCCCTAGTTTTTTAACCTTTTCCCTTCTTTGTCATTCCCGCAGGCTGTAAGCGGGAATCCAGTGGATTCCTGCCTAATACCCCGGCCTGGTACGTACTGGGGCAGGCATGCAGGAATGACATATCAACTGAGGTTTAGAAATGAGCGATTTAATTACAGAAATAAGGCTGTGGCAGAAGAGACGGAACGCAGTAATCTTAAGCCACAACTACCAGCCGGCTGAAATCCAGAATATCGCTGACTTCCTGGGCGATTCCTTAGACCTTTCCCGCAAAGCAGCCGAATCCGATGCCGGAGTAATCGTCTTCTGCGGTGTCCGTTTTATGGCGGAAACCGCCAAAATCCTTTCGCCCAAAAAGGTTGTTCTTCTACCGGATTTGGAGGCAGGCTGCCCTTTAGCGGATATGGTCTTTCCCGGGGATATCCGTAAGTGCCGTAGGGAACATCCGGAAGGTGTTGTGGTTACCTATATCAACTCCTCGGTGGAGGTCAAGGCAGAGAGCGACTACATCTGTACTTCCTCCAATGCGCTCCGACTGGTTAAAGCACTCTCTGATAAAACCATTCTCTTCTTTCCGGACCAGAATTTAGGCGACTTTATTCAAAGCCAGACCGATAAAAAGATGGTACTCTGGCCCGGGTACTGTCCAACTCATATGGTTTTCTTGCCGGAAGAATTAACTTCTCTAAAAAAGGAACACCCGGAAGCGGTTTTAATGGTACACCCGGAATGCCGTCGCGAAGTGCGGCAAACAGCAGATTTAACTCTTTCCACCGGTGGAATGGTTAAGTGGGTCAAAGAGAATAACCCGAAAGAGGTGATTGTGGGCACGGAAACCGGAATGATTAACCGCCTGAAACGGGAGAATCCAAACATTCATTACATCCCGGGTTCGGAAAGGGCGGTCTGTCCCAATATGAAGAAGATAACATTAGAGAAGGTGCTCTGGAGTCTGCAGGAATTACAGCCAAAAATTGAAATTCTGGAAAAGTCTGTCCAAAAGAGTCGCTTAGCCTTAGAACGTATGCTACAATATTAGTAACTTAAGACAAGGTTTTAGCCTTGCATTATGCAAACCTGAAGGTTTGCCCTACGTTATTTTTGGAGGGAGAGGAATGGATAAGGTTAAGATTGGTTTTATCGGAACCGGCGGCATTGCCAACGCCCACCTGAATCAGTTGGCACGAATGGAAGACGTAATAATTACCGCGCTATGTGATGTCGTAAAGGAGAAGGCAGAGAGTGCGGCCAAAGCATTTGGTGGCAAGGTCTACGTAAATTACCACGACATGCTGGAAAAAGAGCGTTTAGATGCACTCTACATCTGCGTACCGCCTTTTGCGCATAAAGACCAGGAAGTTTTAGCCTGCCGGAAGAAGATTCCTTTCTTTGTCGAAAAACCGGTGGCGCTGTCCGTGGAAAAAGCCCGGGAGGTTGAGAAAGCGGTAAAAAAATCCGGTGTAATTACTTCGGTTGGGTACGTCCTGCGATATATGGATATCGTTGAGAAGAGTGAAAAAGTTTTAGGTGGCAAACCGTTAGGTTTAATCACCGGTAGTTACTTCGGTGTGGTTCCGGCTACTAACTGGATAATTAAGAAGAAACAGAGTGGGGGCCAATTGGTAGAACAGGCGACCCATATCGTAAACCTGATGCTCCATTTTGGCGGAGAAGTTACCGAGGTTTCCAGCAGGGCGTTCTCCGGTTTGATTAAGAAACGCATCCCGGGTTACGAAGTTGAAGATGCCAGTACTACCATAATTAAGTTCAAGAACGGTACCATCGGAAATATTACCTGTACCTGGATGTCTTTTGGCTTTAATTCCTCTCTTGACTTAGTAGCGGACAGCTTAGAAATTAAGTGGGAACCCATCACCACGATGCAGGTGATTACCCAGGAGAAGAAAGAGATTTATAACGTCAGTAATGACTTTGCTTTTGCGGAACACCGCGCATTTGTCGATGCGGTTAAATCCGGTACAAAGGGCAGGATTCTTTCTGATTACAGCGACGGTGCCAGGACTTTAGAGGTGACCTTAGCGGCTCTGAAATCCATGGAGACCGGCGAAACAGTTAAAATAATAAGAACGACTTAAGTGAATTGTCATTCCTGCATGCTTTTGGCAGGAATCCAGTGGATTCCCGCTTACTACACGCGGGAATGACACCTTCCCATGAAATACTTGTTGCTTATCGGCGACGGGATGGCAGACTATCCCATTCCGGACCTTGAGTGGAAAACACCTCTGGAAGTAGCGACCACTCCCAATATGGATAGCCTTGCGAAAAGTAACAGTATCCTGGGAATGGTCCGGACTATCCCCAGAGGTGTAACGCCAGCCAGTGACACCGCCTTTCTTTCCATTTTAGGGTGTAATCCAAAAAATGGTTATCCCGGCAGGGGTCCGCTGGAAGCGATAAACTTAGGCATTGACCTTAAGGAAGGAGAAGTGGCTTTCCGGGTAAATCTGGTCACCTGGGACAGGGGAAGGATGGCAGACTATTCTGCGGGTCACATCAGCGACGGAGAAGCAGCAAAATTGATGGCGGCCCTCAACGAACGTTTTAACTCTGAAGATATCTTCTTCTATCCCGGCAAGAGTTATCGTAACGTAATGGTTATTACCAAACCTCCTTTTGACTGGCGAGATATAAAGACCGTGGCACCTCACGATATTTCCGGAAGGCCCATTGCGGAATACCTGCCAAAAGAAGAGAAGAGTACGTGTAATTTCTTAATTCACCTGATGGAAGATGCGGGTCGAATCTTGGAAACACACCCGGTCAATAGAACCCGGATAGACTTGGGTGAAAATCCAGCCAATTCCATCTGGCTCTGGGGACAGGGAGAACGGGCAAACCTACCGGCATTCAAAGAACGTTTTGGTGTTGATGGTGTTACCGTATCCGCGGTGGATATCGTCCGGGGAATCGGAAAAGCGATGGGATTACAGGCGCCCCTTGTTCCGGGTGCCACCGGTTATTTAGATACCAACTATCAGGGTAAGATTGAAACCGCTATTTCTGCTTTGAAAAAAGTAGATTTCGCCATTCTCCACATTGAGGCACCGGACGAAACCAGCCATAGCGGTGAGCCCAAATTGAAGATAAAAGCAATAAACGAGTTTGATTCGAGAGTTGTCGGACCTGCTGTTTCTGCTGCAAAAAGCGAATTTTCTGAACTCCGGATAATGGTGATGGCGGACCACATTACTTCCCTGCGTACCAAAACCCATACACCAGATCCGGTTCCTTTCCTCATCACCGGTACCGGAGTTTCCGGCAAAGGTACGGACCGGTTTTCCGAAAAGACGGCGACCGCCACCCGTCTCTATCTCAAAGAGGGCTGGAAGATTTTGAATCTTTTCTTCCAGTCCCTCCTTCCGTAGCGTGGTTAATGAATTGCTAAACAATAAAGTACTCATCGCTTTTGGTTCCAATTTGGGTAACCGCCGGAAGAATATTAAAAAAGGGGTAGAACTTCTTGTCAAGGACGGCCTTAAGATAATCAGATGTTCACCGTATTACGAAACTGAACCGGTAGAAGGGGTAACCGGTAAGAAGTTTCTTAATGGTGTGCTCCTGGTTGAAACCACGCTAAAGCCGCAGACCTTGTTGAGGATATTACAGGAAATTGAAAAGAAAGTAGGCCGGCCCCGTACCCACCGGCCAAAAGAATCCCGGAGTCTGGACCTGGACATAATCTATTATGAAGACCTGATCGTCAACAAACCAAACCTGCAGATTCCGCATCCGAAAAGATTAGAGCGGTGGTTTGTGATTAAACCCGCGGCAGAAGTCGCGCCTGACTT
>CAZVUE010000053.1:0-7425 GCA_964630335.1 uncultured bacterium
GTTCTTCCGCACGCAGTAAGGAGTTACGGGTTGACTGCCGAATCTTCTTCTCGTCGGTTTCAAAATCCATACCCATGGTGACGGCGTGGATGACGTATTGACAAGGGAGTTTTCCCGCATTGGTTACCATTGCCTCGCCTATGGCAATCGGTCCTTTGGAAACCGCCTCCTTCTCAATCTCAATTCCGCCTTTCTTCTTGATGGCACCCGCTACACCGCCGCCCATCAACAAACGATTATTAGCCGCATTAACGATGGCGGTTACCCTCTGACTGGTAATATCGCCTTTCTCCACCTTAATTTCGGTTCCTTTAATCTCCACGACTTTTAATAATTAACTCCGGTAAAAAGCAAGGTAGGCGCGGTAGGTGCTGTACAGGTCCGCCTTGTGGCTTACCTCGTAGGGTGCGTGCATGGAAAGGAGCGCCGGACCGATGTCTATCGTCTCCAAATTCTGCTGGGCTAAGTATTTGGCGACGGTGCCGCCGCCGCCCTTGTCGATTCTGCCCAATTCACCGGTCTGCCAGAAGACCTTGTGTTTTTCAAAAAGGCGCCGGAGATAAGCCACGTATTCCGCGCTGACCTCGCTGCTGCTGAACTTTCCACCGTGTCCGGTGAATTTGGTCAAGACCGTGCCATAGCCCAACCGGGGAGCGTTCTGGGATTCGCTGACGTCTTTGTAAGCCGGGTCAAGTCCGGCGTTGACATCACCGCTAATCGCGTAGGATTTGGCAAAGGATTCGTTCATCTGTGCCTCTCCCAAGCCGGAAGACCGGCCTAAGAAGTATCGTAAAAAGGTTGATTTGGCGCTGGCAACACCTTCACTGCCTATCTCTTCCCGGTCAACCAGAAGGCAGACTGCGGTGTACTCCGGCTGTTTTATCTGAAAGAGAGCCTGAAGGGAAGTGTAGACACAGATACGGTCATCCTGGCCGTAACCTAAGATGAGACTCCGGTCTAAACCTAAGTCTTTTGCCGTACCGGCCGGAACCGCCTGTACCTCAGCACTGACCAGGTCTTCTTCGGTAATTCCGTAGGTAGCGTACAGGAGTTTGAGGAGAGCCCCTTTTACCCGCGTAGCTTCCTTTTTATTATCGTCTTCTTTCTTCTTGGGTACCGGCAGGGAACCGATTAACAGGTTCAGCGATTCACCCTGAATCGCCTCGGACATCTTCTTCTCCATCTGCTCTTTTGCCAAATGCGGCAAGAGGTCGGTAATGGTCAAAACCGGCTCGCTTTCTTTTTCACCCACCAGAATCTCTTTTTTGGTACCGTCCTTAAGGATAATTACGCCGTGGAGGCTTAAAGGGTTGGCTACCCAATGGTATTTCTTGATACCACCGTAGTAGTGGGTTTTGAGGAAACCCAGGGCTTCTTCCTCTATCAAGGGCTGGGGTTTTAAATCAAGGTGGGGTGAGTCAATATGCGAAACGATGAGCCGAAAACCCTCGGAAAGAGGCTTCTTCCCAAGAACCACCAAGCCAAAACCATAAGACCGGTTGGGCAGGTACAGCTTGCCCCCCTCACCCCGACCCTCTCCCACAAGGGGAGAGGAAGGAAATAAAGGACGAAAACCCTTAGTTTCCGCGGTCTTCTTCGTCCAGTTGACCGTCTCTCTTTCGGTCTTGACCGCAGAAAGGAACTGACGGTAACCATCCGCAAAGTCAAAGACCTCTTTCCTCTCTTCTTTTTTTGCAAGGCTATCCCAAACTAATTTTCGCTCGTAACGCAATCTGTCTTCAGACATTTGATACCTCCTATTTTAAGGGGTTGTCCCCTAAGACCGACAAAATAAACGATGGCGCCGATAAGGCTGTTAAAGAAAGAAAAGGCAAGCATAATCAGAGCCAAACCAAAGGCGTTCTCCCGGCCCATCTGGTTCTGAAAGAAGAAGAGATAACCGGTCTCCCGGACACCAAGCCCCCCTAAAGAAGGCACGGTGGTTGACGCCCAGATTAAGGGGATAGCCACCAGAAATGAAATTAATGGAATTGAGGCTCTTAATCCTAATGCCACCAGATAGTTGGCAAAGATTGCCAAAATCTGGGTTACGTATGAAACCAGAAGTGCACAAAAGAAGGAACGGGTATCCTGGATATAGTTGTGGAACCCGTAATAGAGCCGACGCAACCCCTCCCCACGATCCACTTCGTGGGTACCCCGCTTCCACGGCAATAAGCATACCAACCTGCCAGTCAGTCTCCCCAATCCTTGCCAGGCGATTAAAAGGAAAAATGCAAGAACGGCTAAAAAGAGAATGATTATCGCGTAGGCTGAGGGCCGGGAAATATACGGAAAACGTATCATCACTGCGATAAAACCTAAACTCATTATAGAAAGACTGCCGATTAGACGGTCGATGACGATAGAAAGTCCCAAGTCGAGTTTACGCTCTTTATCCTTAAGGAAGTAGTAACCTTTCACTGCATCACCACCGGCGCCGGTTGGCAAAAAGTTATTAAAGAAGAGACCGATAAAGGTCAGCCGTAATAAAAAAACAAAAGGGAGTTGTTCCCTGCTCAAGATAATCTGCCAGCGCCAGGTAAGCAAACATATACCGAAAAGACTTAAGCAAGCCGCCGGTATCACGTATCCGGGAAGGACGCCCCTTAAAATGGTTGAAAGACCAGCCAGTTTTACCAGCGGGAATTTGGATGAGACAAACCGGCTGGCTGGTACAACCAGAATGAAAAGCAGAACACCGGTTATCGCAATTCGGCCAAGGTTAAATAGAGTTTTCTTCACGCTATTTCTTTTTGGAACCACCCAGCGCCTTCACCAGTTCTTTGCCGAACTCTTCCGCAGAGTCAGGACCATCGGCGGTAATTAGTTTGCCGTCAACTACAACCGGTGAGTTTAAATAATGAGCGCCTTCCTTTTTCAGGGTCTCTGCTTCGCTCGGGAAGACCGTGGCTTTCTTGCCTTTCAGAATCCCTGCCCGGGCTAAAATTCCCGGTGCGATACAGATTGCGCCGACTACTTTACCTTTCTGATAAGCCTCCCGCGCCAAGTTAAGAGCGGTCTTGTCAGTGAAGTAGTCTGCGGAACCCGGACCACCCACAAAAACTATTCCCGCATAGTCATCCACCTTAACGTCAGAAAGGGCTACGTCAACCTTTGCGGTTCCGCCTAATTTTCCCCGGGCTGTACCTGCCTTTACGGAACCGGTTATTACAGGGTAACCGGCGGATTCCAGAATCGCTTTGGGCTTAAAGTACTCCTCATCCCGGAATCCGTTCTGCGCCACAACTAAAAGAACCATCGTCATCACCCCCTTAATCATCATAACCCCCTTACAAATCCCCCTTCTTCCCCCTTTGTAAAAGGGGGATTATTGAGGGGGATTTTAACTGAATGGTGTTGAGGCTGTATTTGTTAACGGAAACTGAGGCTTTGTCTTTGCATACCGGTATTGTCTGAGTACCTTTGCCAAAGAGGTCGGTTTTGACAATACTCTTTACCGGAAAGTTGAACTTCAGGGAAGATTTTCCTTTACGCCCCTGCACCTCATAGAACCTTAAGATGAGACTCTTTCCATCCAGGGACTGATAGAGAGAACTGGGAATACAGTTCTGGGACTGAAACTTAAGAAAAGAGAAGGTTGAAGGTAGTTTACCCGGATGTTTGGAAGCAAGTACCACTGAGAAAAACCGGTTATAACCAGCCGCTTCTTTAGCCATCTCCACCTGGTTTAATTTCCCGAACCGGAGACGGTAATCCACCTTTTGTGGTCCGCTGTCCGGTAAGGAATCGGGTTCATAAGGATTACGCAAAATGGTCAGAGCAATATTATTTCCGTCAACTGAGTAACCGTGCTTTTCCCGGTTAAGAAGTCCTAACCGGTATCTGCCTTCCGCAAGTGATACCGCTTTCAGGGCGGGTAGTTCTTTTCCTTCGGTCTTGCGTACCTGCCAGCCAAAGGGAATTTCAAACTCTGCCTGAGGCTGGTCAAACCCAGCCCGGAACTTCACCCGGAGCATCGGCACTCCATCCTGGGATGAACCTTTCTCCTGCCAGTCAGTGAATAAAGAAAAATCAACCTGCGGGAGACCAGCGTAGATAATGACCTTCTGGTCAATCAAAGAATTCTTGTACCTGCGTTTGATGCCTAAAACCAGCCTTACCGGACCCTCTTCCAGAATCTTAAATTCTTCCAACCCTAAAAGGTTTTCGGTCCGAAAGACATTTCCGATAATCCAGGCTGACATCGGATGGGGTTTCTCCTGCGAGACCTGCAGAAGGTTGCCACAGGTTTCTGCCCAGTAAGAAGATTGGTCTTCGGGAACGGAACGGCCGACGCTTAAGACCTCTCTTCTGTTTGCCTTGTCGTAAAGCCTGCGGATAACCCCGGTGTCCGGGGCAATCTCCAGGCGGTAATAGTCGGTTTCAAAAATACCGGACTTTATATCAGCGGAAACCTTCGCCCCCTCACCTCTGTCCTCTCCCTCTAAGGGGAGAGGATTAAGGTGAGGGTCATGGTCATCATAGGGGCCTTCCTTTAGCCAATAGGCCTTATACCCAAAAGAGGGAATATTATCAGCGATAAAAATCCCCTTCTTACCCTGAATAATCTGAACCGGTATCCTCTTCCCTCTTTCGTCTGTCAGAGAGACCTCTTTTCCGGAAATCCCGGACGGCAGAGCAAACTCAACCGGTTCGCTCCTCTCCCAACCCAACTGGTTGAAAACCAGAATTGGCGTACCGTCACCCTGGGTGTTGACCTGGTTAACAATGAAATTAAGGGATTCATTAAGTAAACCGGTACTACTCTCCAAGACTTCTTTCGCCAGGTCCCGGGAATACCGGTACGATTCGGAAATGGCTGAACCGTCAAAGATGTCGTGGAACTGGTTAAAAAGAGTTGTCTGCCAACAGGATTCTAACTTTTGAACCGGATACTCCTTACCCAGAAGGTTAGCCAGAGCGGCCAGCGTTTCCAGAGTTAAAAGGTTGTTCTCACAATTCCGGTTGGCTCTCTTGATGTCGGAATGGGTGGTGTAACAACCTTCAAAAACTGCGTTTAATTCGGTTCTGACGACCGGGTAGACTTTCCGTTTTCTAACCGTATCGTAGTATTTACGAGTGGTAGAGAAAGTAAGGAAGGGAATAACCGGCTTCAGGTCCAGATGTTTTTTCCGCAGGATGTCCTTGCGGGTGGGACCACCGCCGTGGTCACCAACACCGTAGACAAACATACTTTCCGTCAAACCATAATTTTCTCTAAACCGCCGCGCTACCGTAATTACACTTTCGGCAAAAATGTAAGCGTTATAAACGCTGTTAAAAGCCAGTACCTGACCTCCGTCTCTACCCTGCCAGTTAAAAATTGGATGAGTAAAACCACCGGAAAGGAATCTGCTGCCCGGCCGCATGAAATAGTAGTCTTTGATACCGGCGTGAGATAGAATGGTAGGGATGGTGACCGGATGGCCAAAGGTATCCGGCGACCACATAATATTCGGTTCAATACCAAAACGTTCCCGGTTATATTTCCGGCTGTACAGGATGTGCCGGCAGATGGCTTCACCGTCAGCCATATTGAGGTCACCTTCCACCCAGGCATTGGCGGTAACATCCCACCGGCCCTCCTTTATCCTCTTTTTTACCCGGTCAAAGAGTTGCGGGTTATGTTCCTCCACAATCTTGTAAATATGTGACTGGCTCTGGGAAAAGGTCAGGTCCGGAAATTCATCCATCAGTTTGGTTACCGTGTCAAAGTCGCGCAAGCAAACGTGGATGGTGTCTTCATAGTTCCAGAGCCAGTTCATATCAATATGGCTGTGACCAATGAGATGGACACGGTACTTCCTGGCAAAGGCCCGGAAAGGTTCCAGTTCTTTCTCTATTTCCTTAATGCTGGCAAATATCTCTTTCCAGTTCCTTCTCTTTATTATCTCCGGGTCTATGAGGGAAAGAACTTTCTGAAAGATTTTCTTCAACGGAGCCTTTTTTTCCCGTTCCAGAATGTTCCGGGCAAACTTTATCTGGGCAGAGGCGGTGGAAATTTCAAAGAGAGCCTCCTCAACCATCGGAAAAGAGAAATACGCCCCAAAACCACCTAACCCGTCACCGGATGGTGTCTTAAAGACCAAAAGGTGTTCTCTGCCGGGTTCTACCTTATCCGGCAAAAGAAGCGGGGTGGCAATCTTGTCAGCCCAGAATTTATGCTGATACAAAGACTTGCCATCCCAGAAGACTTCCACTCCGGAAGGAAAGACAAAGTTCAGTTCTATCGGACTGCCGGTTAAGTTTATCCCTTCCACTTTTTCGGGAAGATGTAACTTCTTCCGGAAATAGGCGATACCGTCTTTCAACGACCAGGTCAGATCCTTCTTTACCTCCCAGTCAGCATCGTTAAATCCAGGGTCTTCCGCACCGGCCACGTTCTGTTTGAACTTAAATTCATTCAGCCCGCAAAATTTGCCGAGAGCCCCGGTAAGATTATTAACCTCTTTCTCCCAGGCCTCAAATGCCTTGTCCATAAGTGAAATCCTTTCTGCCTCCGGTTAAAAAATTATACGTATATTTTACCATATCAGGGGAGACCGAGAAACTGATGAACCGGTGGAATAAGACGAACCGAAGGAAGAAACTTCTGCGTTAATCGAAGGAACTCCAGAAGTTTTTTGGCGGATACGGTTATTTTGCCTCTTCGGTTCACGACGGGTTGAATAACCAGGGTAACTTCAGAGTTGACACTGTGAACAAATCGGGCGGCATACTTTATATCCCCCGGGATGGTTCCTCCGGTAACCACAACCTTAACAAAAGTTTTCGGTGCCGGACAAAAAGTCAGCGATTCTTTGAGAAAATTTTTGTGGACCTCCCACAGGGGTTTACCACCCGTAGCACTGGGCAACTTTATATCCATGGCGATGAAATCACACCATCTGCCAACCTTCTTCAGTTTCGCGGGCAGGGTTCCGTTGGTTTCTAAATAGACCTTAAATCCTTTTCTTTTTAAATATGGCAAAAGATTTCTCAGAAAGTCTGCCTGGATTAAAGGTTCACCGCCGGTAAGGGAAAGGGAATGGACTGGACCATCTTTTTTATTTAACGTGGCAATTACGTGACATAGTTCTTGAACGGTAAATTCTTTTTCCGGGAGTTCCCGGGGAACGTCACAATACTTACACGTAAGGTTACATCCGGAAAACCGCACAAATATCTGGGGTACGCCGATAAAAACCCCTTCACCCTGAATAGAAACGAATACCTGGTTTATCTTGGCGATGGGCATAAACTATTTCTTGATAGAAACACATCTATCAGCATGTCATTCCTGCGGATTGTAAGCAGGAATCTATCTTTCCAAATACTGGATTCCCGCTAACTACACGCGGGAATGACAAATTACTTAATAAACCAGCGGGTCGGGAATGCCGGCTTCCGCAAAACCTTTGGCGCGCAAAAGACAACTGTCGC
>CAZVUE010000054.1:0-7340 GCA_964630335.1 uncultured bacterium
TACTACCAAAACAATCACCCGAAGATTTCTAAACGGCTTTCTTTTGGTAGTTCCGATCCAGACCAGAATGGGCAAAATAAGCAGGAGAAAGACGGGTGCCATCAGGATAAGTGTACCTAACAACAGACCGACAAGAATAAGAGAACGGTTTGACAACCGGCCGGTATTGGAAATCAGGAAGATAATTGCTAACAAGAGCGTGGTTGCTAAAATCTGGGGATAAAGGGTACCGGCGGTATAGAAAAGTACCGGATAACCGAGTATCAAAAAAGCGCCGATTAAACCAGCCAGACCGGGTGACTCTTTCTTCAGGATGCGGTAAAGGAGGTAGGTACTGAAGGCTAAAGCAATAAAATTAAGGAACCGTAAAAAGACCACATTCGCACCCAAAAAGATACAGATAGCCAGGATAAATGGATAGGCAGGGCAGTGGTAAGCCGAAGGGTTAACTCCGTCTAAGGTACGGTTGAAAGTAAAGGCTAAATTATAGCCGATGGTGTAGTAGTCCTTTTCGTCACTGAACCGGAAACCGGTCCCTAACCAGAAGGAGTAGCATATGCCAAAAAGAAGGACAAAAGAAATGATACCGGTCAGGATAACCGGCTCATTTCTCTTTATAACTTCAAACATCCTTTCCGGTATACTTCTCATATTGTACACGCACGGAAAATAGGGAAAGCGGAGGTACCCGTCCCTCACTCAGTTCTCCCAGGCAAAACTTCTTTAAGGTCGGCACAAAGACAAAATGCACCTTCATACTTTACTTTTTAATACTTCTTCGTATACCTGCAGGGTTTTTTCGGCTGAAGATGCCCAGGTGAATTTTTTCGCCTGCGCTAAGGAACGTTCTCTCAGCCTCTTCTTCAACTCCGGATTGGTGATTACATCCAGAATCCCTTTCGCAATTGCATCAACATCCTGCGGGTCAACCAGAATGGCTGCGCCGCCGGTTACTTCCGGCAAAGCGGAAATATTGGAGGTAACCACAGGACACCCGCAAGCCATTGCCTCAACAACGGGTAGTCCAAAACCTTCATACAGTGATGGATAAACAAAAACCTCGGCAAAATTATAAAGATATGGCAAATCTTCTTCAGGTAAATATCCTAAAAATATTACATCCTTAATTAAATTTAGTTTTTTTACCTTTTCCTCTATAATCTTTGCATCCTTCCCTTTTTTTCCAACAAGAAATAACTTTTCCTGCATTCCCTCTTCTTTTAATTTTTTGAATGCTTCAATGAGCCGAAGAAGATTTTTATTGGGATGATGAATCTGACCTACATAAAGAATAAAAGGAGTTTTTATTTCACTGAATGTTTTTTTATCAATGGGTTGATATAATTCATTCACTCCATTGTAAATAACCCTTATTTTTTCTTCACAAATGCCAAGAATGTTAATAATTTCATTGCAAGTATATTTTGAGACAGAAATTATTCTATTTGATAGACGCGAACTTATGGGAAGCATTGTTTTCCTATAAATTGTACGTAAAAAACTATAATGACCTTTTAATCTATATTCAGTTAAATCGTGGATTGTAAGAATGACAGGCATTGTTTTAATTAAAAGGGAAGATGACTGCCAGGGAAGATGAAGGATATCAACTTTATGTTCTCTGAGGATAAAGGGAAGGATAAATGAATGCCAAAATATATTTTTTATTGGATTTTCTGCGGTAAAATTTGTTCTATAAATAACAAATTTTGATGATGAATCTCCAAAATCATTAGCATAGTCATTTCCAACAAATATCAAATAATCGTTATTTCTATCAATCTCTTTTAAGTTTCGGATAAGATTTTTTATGACCTGCCATGTTCCTGACTTAGCAATATCTGTTATGGTACTAATTCCTATCTTCATTTTCTCTCAGCATCTTGCCAGGCGCCGGATTTGGTAACATCCATTATACAGCTGATCGCAATCCGCATTGTTGAAGATCACTCTCAAAATTTCATAACCTTTTTAAAATTATCTTTAAAGAAAACCGGGATTTTCTTTTTCAGTTTGGTAACGGTATTATAAATAAATCTTCCTGGAACCAGCCGGTTTGCCGGAAAATATTTCTTATTAAAACTCTGTAACCACCAGCCATCGTCAAGGGGGTCAAAAATCGGTACCTCGGTTCTTACAAAAAAAGCGGTATTTTTTACCACTTCCAATAATTTAAACATAGCATCTTCTTTCAAAAACCGGAAGAGATTGTAAATAGTTGGGATATGGATATCATCCAAAATCAGCAGACCCTCTTGCTGAAGATGGGGATAGGTATAATAATATTCCAAATCGGGAAAAGGATAGCCATGCGGACCATCCAGTAAGAGAAGTTGTATCTTGCTTTGAAACCTATATCTCGATAGGGTTACCTGGGTGGGTCCTTCAATAAATTCCACCGTTGCCCTATTCAATAGCGGAGAAGAATACACCAGAGAAAGACTCCTGCCTACATCGGTAGTAAACACCTTGTGGTTCTGGCTAATATGGGAAAGTAACAACGTACTCTTACCGGTTCCGGTTTCTACGGAATTAATAATCTTACGACCTCGGCTATGAACTATTATCTGGCGTAACACTTTAAGAGGAATTGAACCAGCGTCGTGCCAGTGACCTGGAAGTTTCTCAATTTCACACATTAAATGGTCAAGCGAGGATTGAACATTATTTCTCATTATCACCACCTAATCCCTCAGCATGGTTTGATACTCTTCTGCCAGTCTTTTAGCAATACCCTTCCAGTTATATTTCTCCTCCACTAAATTTCTGGCATTCTTGATTATCTTCCCATAAAGAGCACTGTTTTTGAGCAGCGTCACAACCTTTTCTGCAAATTCTTTTGGGCTATCGGCAATAAGAATATTCTCTCCATCGGTCACTTCTAAACCTTCGGCACCTAAGGTGGTGGAGACCACCGGTCTTCCGTAAGCCATTGCCTCCAGAATCTTAAGCCTTGTTCCACTACCAATTTTGAGAGGAACGATTACAACACCGGCTCTTTTATACCAATCTATTAAGTTATCTACACATCCGGTAAACTTAACTGGATATTTTTCTTCCCAATTAATCAATTTTTCCGAAGGGTTGGCACCTACTACATAAAAGAACGTATTGGGTATTTCTTCTAAAATTAAGGGGTAGGTCTTTTTGAGAAAAGATTCCACAGCCTCTACATTTGCCTGGTAATTCATTATTCCTATAAAGATGAGAACAGGCTTTTCTGAATGCGGAAGAGATTGAATTTCTTCTGTGTCCACACCGTTAGGAATAACTTTAATTCTAACTTTTTCTTTGAACATCTTTTCGAAAATTTTCCTATCGGTCTCGGAAACGCACAGGGTTAAATCAACTTTCGGAATAATCTTCTTTTCGTATCTTCTCATTTTAAAGAACTGAATTAAAAAGAAAACTTTGCGAAAAATATTAGCCTGATGAAGAAAGTAACGCCAGAATATCAGACTATCTACATTGTGAAGTATTAAAACCCGCTTTACCCGATTAAGACTAAAAAGGTATTGGGCGGTATAAATCTCATCCGCCTGAATAATGTCGCAGCCCTCTTCCTTTATTATTTTTTGAACTTCTTCCCGGAGACCCTTTATCCTGTAATTAACTACATAAAGAGGGTGTGGGCTAAAAAGCGCGTAGAGCAGTTTAGAAAATACTCCCCCTCGATAAGGAAATTTCCTAACAAAAATTCTAACTGTCTGAAAATACCTTTTTGCCTGAACGATATCTTGAGACGAAGGCGCACAATCCCTATGTTCTTCATACATTCCTATAAGTGAAATTCTATACTGATTTGAGATATGCCTTATGAGCCCAGCGATGCGAACCTTTGCCCCTGAATCCGGTGGAAAAGGGAAATACGGTGCTATCCAGAAAATATGCGCAGGTTTCATTGATTACCCATATTTAAGGATAAACTTTGTTTTCAGAACAAGTCGTCCCAGAAGGTTATGCCTGTGGGACCGAAAAGAATAATTAAAATCTCGTACAATTTTTGATATCTCCCGTCTGGTAAATGAATTACCAATTGTTCCGGCTACATCCGGCAGATCTTCCCAGCACCAACTATCTCCTTTAATCTTTCCTTCCTCTATTCCGACACGCCACAGTGATGTCTCAGGATAAGGAATCGGAAAAGCAGCGCCTGAAAATCGGCACTTTCTCACAGGCAATCTTTCCATGAACACTCTTGCCTCTTCAACCGTACCTTTTGTCTCCCCGGGCAACCCTAAAAGTAGAAAGATTGAGGGCGTAATACCAACCTGGATACACGCTTCAAGAATCTGCTGTATTCCTTCCCGAACCAATTTTTTAGCGGTCTTTTCTAAAATTTGCTGACTTCCAGATTCAAGCCCAAACTCAATGGAGATACAACCCGCTTCAGCCATTTTTGTTATCAGGTTTGGTGTAAAGGCATCAAACCTCGATTGGCAACTCCATTTTAGGCTTAGAGGGACCATCTTAGCGCATAAGTCATAGGTCCATTCGGTACGTAAACCAAACGTTTCGTCAATAAAGTAAATATGGCTAACCCCGAATTCTTCTTTTAAAACCTTCAATTCCCGAATGACCTTGTCCACATTCTTTACCCGAAAAGCATTGCGGAACCTGTTTTTAAAACAGAAAATACAGTTGAAAGGACACCCTCGACTGGCTTCGTATAGAACCGAGAGGTAGTTACAGGCACCTGTCCCTGCATGCCTGCCCCAGTACGTACCAGGCCGGGGTTTACCCCTGGATGTAGTAGACAGGGGCAGGAGGCAAGGATTAGCCTGCGTATAATTGAATCCAGGCGGCAGGTTATGGGCCGAATACGATTGGAGGTGGAACATCTGATAAGCAGGAAAGGGTAAACCATCTAAATTTTCCACTACCGCCGATCTATTGGAAATAAAGAACTTATTCCCTTCGTGGAAAGCTATGCCATCAACTTCGGAAAAAGCATTTTTCCGTTTGTTACAAAGCATCTCAACTAATTTTAAAACCGCAAATTCTGGTTCACCCATCAGCACGAAATCCGCTTCTTTTAAAAAATCGGTAGGCCTTACCGAACCGTGGGGTCCAATCACCACTATCTTGCTTCCGGGAAAGAGTCTTCTGAACTCTCCGCAGAGATTCAAAGGAGTTTTGATACTCAAAGGCGGACAGCGCCAGAAGAGGTAGTTAGGTGCAGTGGTTAAAATGAAGATTAAATCCTGCTGGTCTTTAAGGTACGTGACCTTAAGGGGGCTGGTTTCCGGGAGGTTCAGATCGATAATCTGAACCGGATACCTATCTTTCAATATTCCACCAATGTACGCCAGTTCCAGAGGTATTAAAGGTTCACTATTACCCGGGAAATATCTTTCTTTTGCCCTTGGTGGCCACTTCCGGCGCAGGTATCGCCAGTCACCATTCACCAGAACTATATTCACCCTTATTCCTCATCGGATTACCGGTTACATTGTCTTCTTCAGAATGTAATAAGTCTTCGGACCAAGGATAAGACGGGAGAAGAAGATCAAAGATACCTTTCTGAAGATGAGAAGAGGATTTCGGCTAATCGCCCTTCCAAATTGCAACAACGCTTTCTTTTTGTAACGAAAAGCCCGGTTGATTCCGCTCCATACATAACCGAAGGATAAACTGTTCTGAAAGAAAAGGCTAATTTGAGGAGAAGGTTTAAAATGGCTTAATCTTAAAAATTCCTCTTTTAACCTCTGTCCTGCTTCTTCAACGGAAAGGTTATATCCTTCTGAAATTTCTGCTATTAGCAAACCACAACGATTTACTACTGAAAGAACCCAACCGAAATATTTTATAAGATTCCATAAAACCTCCCCACATACGGGAAGAAGGTCCCTGGAAGTCTTTGCGGCGCCATGTAGTCGGGCATTCGCAAATATGAACGGTACATATAGAATTTTAGCCTGATGTATCAGGGCCCTGAGCCAGTATTCGTGGTCCATGGCAAAATGCAATCCTTCGCTAAGATACCCGATCTTCTTAAACAGTCTTTTGCGAAAGAATATCGCCGGTTGATAGGAAGGAACATACGATAAAGCCGTTTTCTTATCAAAGAATTTCTGTCCGTGGTGGACTTTTATTAGGGAATCTTTTTCGTCAATAATATTACAATCCCCATATATTATTTCTACTGCAGGCAACTTTGCAAACTCTCTTTTCACCCTTTCCAAAGTAAAAGGTGTGTATGTATCGTCTGAATTTAGCCAGCCAATGATTTCACCTTTAGCCATGCTAAAGCCTTTGTTCAACGCATCTGACTGGCCTTTATCCGGTTCGGAAAACCACTTATATTCAATACCTGAACACTTAACTGGCAGTCTATTTTCTTTCAATAAAGACCCATATCTTTTTATTATTTCCATGCTTTCGTCTGAAGAACCACCGTCGACAACAATGTATTCCAAATAAAAATCACCCTCTTGCGAAAGAACGCTTGTTATCGTTCTTTCAACAAAATCTCCCTGGTTGTAAGAAGGGGTAATGACAGATACCCAAGAATGATTCGTTGCTATTTGTCCCCATAGGTTCTCGCCATAAGCCATGTACCTATCCACCTCCGGCTATCGGCATCGTAGAGATTTTCCCCTCACCTCCACCTCTCCCCTTTCCAATCCTATGGAAAGGGAACCCGCCCATTGGGGAGAGGATTGAGTGAGGGATAACATCAGGTTAGATGAAGTAGAAGAGGGCGGTTACGACCAGGTCAGCCAGGATGACCATAAAGAGGGAAATGACCACCGCCAAGGTGGTAGCACGGCCCACCCCTTTGGCGCCACTTTCGGCAAAAAAACCTTCCCGGCTGGAGACGACCACAACAATCATCCCGAAAACAACCGCCTTCAAGAGCCCGACGACAATGTCCTTAAAGGTAACAAAACGGAAGGCTTGAAAAAGAAAAAGACCGGTACTCAGGTTAAGGGTAGTGGTTCCGATGACGTAACCACCTAAAATCTGGAGGGCGTCGGCAAGAATCGTTAAGACCGGAAACATCACGAGGCCTGCTAAAAATTTTGGTACGACCAGATATTCCACCGGATCCACCGCCAGGGTCTCCAGCGCGTCTATCTGTTCGGTAATCTTCATCGTGGCAATCTCGGCCGCAATCGCAGCACCAACGCGTCCGCAGAGTAAGAATGCCACCAGGACCGGACCGAACTCCCGCACCGCAGTAAGGGTTACCACGGTACTAACGTAAAATTCCGCACCGGAGAGTTTCAGGGGGGTGGCGGCTTCCATCGCAATCACCATTCCCATAAAGAAGGAAATGACCGCGACCGTCCAGAAACTGCGGTTACCAAAGATTTCGCATTCCTGCCAGAAAGGCT
>CAZVUE010000055.1:0-2275 GCA_964630335.1 uncultured bacterium
GCGGGTGCCGCAGTAACCGCTCCACAAACTCAATCTCCGGTTTTACCCTCTTCTGAAAAGATTCAAACGGGTCTCTATCCACAATTATGATGGTGTCTTTAGGTGTAGGGCAAGGCTTCAGCCTTGCATTCTTTTTATGATATAATATCTTATACTATAGTAAATTTGCAAGAATTAATAGGGGGGAATAAAAGATGGGGAATCAGGTGAAGACAATAATTTTGTTAGGACTTCTTACCGTGCTTTTAGTCTGGATTGGCGGGTTTTTTGGTCAGAGAGGTATGGTGACCGCGTTTATCTTCGCGCTGGCGATAAACTTTTTTGCCTACTGGTTTTCAGACAGGATGGTCCTGGCGATGTATCGTGCCAGAGAAGTTGCGGAGAACGAAGCGCCGGTCCTTTACCAGACCGTACGTCAATTAGTTCAGGTCGCAGACCTTCCGATGCCCAAAATATACATCTATGATTCTGCCAATCCCAACGCCTTTGCCACCGGCCGTAACCCACAGCACGCTGCGGTAGCGGTCTCCACCGGGCTGCTGGATATTCTTACGCCGGAAGAAATCAAAGGTGTTCTGGCGCACGAGATGAGTCACATTAAGGACCGGGACATTCTAATCGCCACGGTTGCGGCCACTTTAGCTGCGGCAATTACTTTTCTGGCACGGATGGCGCAGTGGGCTGCTATGTTTGGCGGCGGTGACCGGGACCGCCGGGAAGGCGGTAACCCCATCGCTTTAGCCGGTCTTCTTCTGATGGCGATTTTAGCACCAATCGCGGCGCTTCTGGTTCAGATGGCGATAAGCCGAAGCAGGGAGTATTTAGCGGACAGCCAGGGAGCCAAAATTTCCGGCAATCCGCTATTTTTAGCCAATGCTTTGCGCAAGTTAGAAACCGCGGGTCGGCGGTTCCCTCTCCGTACCGCCAATCCAGCCACCAGCCATCTCTTTATCGTTCAACCTTTTTCCGCCAAAGGGCTCTTTAACCTATTTTCCACCCACCCGCCGATGGAAGAAAGGATTGCGCGGTTAGAGAGTATGGTATAAGACCAAATGGACTACAGTAAGACAGTACACCTGCCCCAGACCAAATTTCCGATGCGGGCTAATCTGGTCCTTCGCGAACCAGAGACGCTAAAGCTCTGGGCAGAGAGACAGATATTCGCTAAGATGGCCGGCCGGAAGGCAGAACAAACCTTCATTTTGCATGACGGGCCACCTTACGCCAACGGACACATTCATTTAGGCACCGCCTTCAATAAGATTCTGAAGGATATTGTGGTGCGCAGTCAGATGGGTCTGGGAAAGAAAGTTCCGTTCCGGCCCGGCTGGGACTGCCACGGTATGCCGATTGAACACGAAATTTTGAAAAAAAACAAGCAGAAGAAAAAAGATGTTGCTATTGTCCCCTTCCGAAAAGAAGCCGCCAAATTTGCCCGCAAGTTTGTGGAAGTCCAAAAAAAAGAGTTCCAGCGTTTAGGCATATATGCGGACTGGGATAATCCTTATCTTACCCTGAACCCGGGATATGAAGCGGATGAAGTCCGTATCTTTGCGCAACTTGCCTTAGAAGGGTACATCTACCGGGGCAAACGGCCCATCCACTGGTGTCCGGTCTGTGAGACCGCACTGGCGGAAGCAGAGATTGAGTACCAGGACCTGACCACCGACTCTATCTACGTACTTTTTCCCATCATTGAAGACCCGGAAAGTATCTTCGCCGAAACAGAAAAGCCGTGCTTTTTGGTCTGGACCACCACACCCTGGACCCTTCCGGCAAACGTTGCTTTAATCTTCCATCCCAACCTAAACTACCGGCTGGTGGAATTGAAAGGGAAAGAGATGGTTTTGGCAGAGGACCGGATTCCAGGTTTGGCAGAGCAGTTAGGAAAAGAGATTAAGCCTAAAGGCCCTGCGTTTAAAGGCCAGGAATTAACAAAGATTGTAGCCCGACATCCGTTTCTGGACCGGAAAGTTTCAATAACCCTGGCAGGATTTGTCTCTGCTGAAGATGGTACCGGTATCGTCCACAGCGCACCCGGTCATGGTGAGGAAGATTTTCTGGTTGCGAAGGAATATAACCTGCCGGTCCTTTCGCCGGTGGATGAAGCCGGTAGATTTACCGCAGAGGTTCCGGAATGGCAGGGTCTTTCGGTCTGGGAAGCCAACCCGAAGATTATCAAAAAATTAGAAGATTCCGGGAACCTGGTTTCTGCGGGACAGGCTACCCACAGTTATCCCACCTGCTGGCGATGTAAAGGTCCGGTCATCTTCCG
>CAZVUE010000055.1:2375-7336 GCA_964630335.1 uncultured bacterium
GTCTTTTCCCGCGGACCTCTATCTGGAAGGCAGCGACCAGCATCGGGGCTGGTTCCAGACCAGCCTGATTACGGCAACGGCAATCCGCAAGACCCCTCCTTTCCGGGCTGTTCTTACCCACGGCTTTTTAGTGGACGAATCCGGCCGGAAGATGAGCAAATCTTTGGGCAACGTCATTACGCCGGAAGATGCGCTGAAAGAATTCGGCGCAGACATTTTGCGGTTCTGGGCTGCAAGTCAGGACTATCGGCAGGATATTCAGGCAAGCCACAATATCCTTTCCCAGGTAGCGGGTCAGTACCGCACGATGAGGAACACGATGCGGTTCATCTTAGGCAATCTCTTTGACTTTGACCCGGCCAGGAATCTGTTAAACAAAGAAGCTCTGCTTCCGGTTGACCGGTGGGTACTGGCAGAGGCAGAACACCTCCGGGAGGAAGTTATCGGCTCTTACCAAGAGTTCGCTTTCTACCGGGCAATAGCCAGCCTTCATCAGTTCTGTAACCTCAGCCTCTCCTCATTTTACCTGGATATTCTTAAGGACCGGCTTTATACCTATCCGAAAGAGTCTGTAGAACGCCGCAGTGCGCAGACCGCGCTCTATTATATCGGACGGCTTCTCTTAAGTTTAGCCGCACCGGTTCTGGTCTTTACCATAGAAGAAGCCTGGCAGTTTTTTCCTAAAAGAGAGAATGACCCGGAAAGCATTCATCTTTTACCCTTTGAGGATATGAGCCAGTTCCAGGATGAGCCTTTAAGAAAGACCTTTGATGCCTTCTTTGTTTTCCGAAAGGTTGCCCTTAAAGAGATAGAGGAAGTTCGGGCAAAGGGACTGGTCGGCAGTAGTTTAGGTACAAAAGTAAATATCTCCGCGACCGGTCCGGTCCTTGAGACCCTTTCGCTGCTAAAGCCGTACCTGAAGGAACTGCTCATCGTTTCTGAGGTTGAACTTACTGAAGTTAAGTCAAATTACCCCCCACTTTTATCCTCCCCCTCAGAGGGCGGGGACCCCAATGTCAGATTGGGGGGAGGAGTAGGTGGGGGTGATACAGAATTAAAGGTTCTGGTTAGTCCAACCAAATTACCCAAGTGTCCGCGTTGCTGGGTTCACAGCGGGCAGATTGGCGAAAATAAAGAGTTTCCGGACCTATGTCCGAAATGTGTCAAGGCCGTTAAAGAACAGAACAAAGATTCCTCTCCCCTGGTGGGAGAGGTTAGGTGAGGGGGGAACGATGAAAGAGACGGAAAAGATACTTAAGCAGGTAGTTGAGGAAAACATTAAATTTATAAAGTTGTGGTTTGTCAACATCTTAGGTCAGTTGAAATCGATTTCTATCGGGGACCGGGAACTGGAAAAAGCGTTTGAGGAGGGAATCGGGTTTGACGGCTCCTCAGTGGAAGGGTTCGCCCGGATTTATGAGAGCGACCTCCTCTTAAAGCCTGAGCCGCAGGCCTTCCGCATCCTGCCCTGGCGTTCTGACGACGATGGTGAAAAAGTCGCGGCCTGTTTTTGTGATATTCTTACCCCGGAGGGAGAAGGGTACCCCGGTGACAGCCGGTTAGTGCTCAAGAACATAATGGCAAAAGCCAGGGGCAAAGGATTTGTCTTTAACGTCGGCCCGGAGTTGGAGTACTTCTACTTTAAGGGCGACGGAACCAGGCCGGAAATCATTGACCGGGGCGGATACTTTGACTTTGCGCCGCTTGACCTGGCGTCAGACCTGCGCCGGCAGACAATCCAGTTGGCAGAGGATATGGGCATTGAGATTGATTACAGCCACCACGAGGTTGCGCCCAGCCAGCACGAACTTGACCTGCGTTACGGCAATGCCCTGTCCATTGCGGATGACCTTTTAACCGTTAAGGTAATCACCAAAGAGATTGCCCGGAAGCACGGTTTCTTTGCTTCTTTTATGCCCAAGCCTTTATTTGGCGAAAACGGAAGCGGGATGCACGTCCATATGTCCCTGTTCAAAGGTAAAGAGAACGCTTTTTTTGACAGCAAAGACAAAGATTTTTTTTCTAAGACCGCCCGGTCATTTGCCGCCGGGGTCCTGGCTCACTGCCGGGAGGTTACCAGTATCTGCAGCCAATGGGTCAACTCCTACAAACGGCTGGTGCCCGGATACGAAGCGCCGGTCTACATCGCCTGGGCAAGACACAACCGCAGCAGTTTAGTGCGAATCCCGGCTTTCAAACACGGTAAATCCTCAGCCGCCCGCATCGAGTTTCGCAGCCCTGACCCGGCCTGCAACCCCTACCTTGCCTTTGCGGTCATCCTGGCAGCCGGTTTAGAAGGTATTGAGAAGAACCTGGTTCTGCCGGCGTCCGTGGAGGAGGACATCTACCGGATGGACGAACCGGAGCGGAAACGCCGGAAGATTGACCAGTTGCCCGGCAGCCTCATTGAGGCGATAATGGAGACGGAAAAGAGCGAACTGATGCGGAAGGCTTTAGGTAACCATATCTTTGAGAAGTTTATTGACAACAAAAAGATTGAGTGGGACCGGTACCGCACCCGGGTTACCGACTACGAACTCCAGACCTACCTCCCCATCCTGTGATCCTTATGTCATTCCTGCATACAGTAAGCAGGAATCCATAACTTAAGCCATGCACTGGATTATTGACGGCTACAACGTCATCCGGCAGGTGGACTTTCTGGCAGAAGAGGAGACAAAAAGCCTCCGCTCTGGCCGGGAAGCGTTACTCAATCTCCTTAGCCGGTTCTTCAAGGTAAGGCTGAAAGGTAAAGGCAGGATTACCGTTGTCTTTGACGGACCGGAAGGGGTATTTATTCCTTTTAGCGTGGGCTCAAGAGACATTCGCGTTCTTTTTTCCCGGGGCGGGTCAGCAGACCAGGTAATCCAGGAATGTGTCAATCAGAGCGTTAACCCCGGCGATACAACCGTAGTCAGCGCTGACCGGGAAGTGTTTACCTTTGCCAGAAGAAAAGGCTGTGCGACCATTGCGCCCGATGATTTTATAGAATATGCACTTTACCCGGACAAACCTTCAGAACCAAAGCCAACCCTTCCAGCCGACCAGATGCTCAAGATTGAGGACGAACTCCGCCACCGCCTTGCCTTTGACAAAAATGTACCTGTAAAAGGTACAATCTTGGACCTTAAGGGTGTTATGAAAGGTTCCTCCACAGGGCAAATAGACTTCGATGAGTTACGCGAAAACGTAAAAGAGAAGGTAGGTAAAGAATCGGCAGAGGAAACAAAATGACCTTGCCTACACTAACCCTCGCCAAAAAGAAACTGAAATAGTCGGATAAGCACCAACTGGCTCCCCCTATGAGACCTTATCCGAACCGCAGAGAAGATTTTAAGCCACGGAATTGATGCGCCCGGGTTAGTTTTTAATATGAAGCCGCTCCGCGAACTTTTGAAATTATTCCTCTGATAAATTTTCTTATGTACTAAATTTCGTTGTTTGCGAGAGGAAAATTAAGATAAAGGCGATTGCAAAAAAGACAAGGGTGATATTATGGCGCCTGTATAAGACGTTGTTGGGTGTACTCAGAATACTTTCCATGAGCACTTTTGTTTCTAAGGTCGAGCCATGCTGTTACATTCTTCAGATCAAGCTTTGAAATCACGCCTGCATTGGCTAGGTCAGAATTCAATGTATCAGCCTTTTTTGGTTTATCAGAGATGCTGGTCGGGATACCATGTTTACTGCATAATTTCCGGAGGTGCTCCTCAAGAACACCACCGATAAGCACCGCGGCTGGGTCTTTATAATCCTCAGAAAGAAGATATCGGGCCATTTCCAAAAAGTTCCCAAAGATGTCCGCGTGAATCAGTTCTTCGACGGTGGTAAGATAGCCTGCGTCATAATCAGCGCGGAGCGCCTGAAGAATTCCCACTAACAGCTGGATGTTGTAGCCGTTCGTTTCTCCATACTTTACGAGGGCCGCGTGCGCATTCTTCTTGTACCTGGAACCCGCTGGAGCAAGTCGATCGATTGTCGCGGCAAGACGAGTCAGTATGAAGTTTGTATCAACTTCACCAGCATTGCCTTTTTATCTGCCGGGGTTAATTCTTCTAAGTTTTTAACTCTATTAAGTTGTTCCTCTGTAATTCCCATATGCGTTAGATTAAATTTGTGATACCTCTGATGTGCGACAATTATAATTAAAGCCCGTAAACCAATCAAAGGCCGGCTTATAAAATTTCGCCATAATCAACTTCGATGCCATCTTTCAGTTTTTTGTAAAAATAATCGTAGCTTCGATGCCTTCCAGTAGTTCCTTCTTAACTTCATAGGTGTCTGGTTTAATGGATACCGGAATATTGCCAATCCAGCCATCAATACCTTGTGCTTCTTCGTCTGATATCGCTAACCGATGTTCCACTCCCTTTAGCTGGGCGCCTTTTTTCAGAATTGCTTCCTGAAATCTGAGACCGAGAAATGTTTTGATAATAACCAAATCTTTTACCCAGGTTTCTATCATTTTCCGGTCAATCTTGTTTATGGCCTCTTTGAGACTTTCAACCATCGTTATAATTCTATTCGTTGCTTTTTCAACTGCCTGAGGGTTTTTCTCAAGATACCATTTTTCCCATTCTTGAATCGTTTTGCCGTCAAACTCTTTGATAAGGTTGCTCATCTGCCCTACGACTTTAGGTCTGGTCCCCTGGGCGTTTCGGTTGGCCAAATTTAAAATTTGGGTTACATATTTCGGAAATTCTGGACTTTCGATATCAAAATACTCTCTAATTTCTTCGTTGGTTAGTTTTATTTTCATATTTGTACTCCAAAAGGGTATTGATGCTCACGATAATCGGGAGTTTTGGCCATATCATCAATTTCTATTTTGGAACCAAATTTTAATTTGCGCGGGTCAACTTTTTTATCGAACTTTATCGGGTCCTTGAAGATATATGGCAATTTTTTGCTCTCTTCTTTGAAGTCCACTACTGGTTTTGCTTGTTTAATTATTTCAACCT
>CAZVUE010000056.1:0-7288 GCA_964630335.1 uncultured bacterium
ACCTTTTTTCGCCAATTCCGCCGCACAGGTCAGACCGGCCGGACCGGAGCCGACTACCGCTATTTTTTTGACCGGTTCCTTCTTTTCTCCGGCCAGCGGGCTACCTTCGATACTACTTATACCCTGATGCTGTTTCAGATACCAGTCAGCCAGGAAGCGTTCCAGCGCCCCTACGGAAATCGGGTCGCCGGCCTTGCCCATCACGCAGACCATCTGGCACTGTTCTTCCTGGGGACAGACCCGGCCGGTAACCGCCGGCAGAAAGTTATTCTGGTGAAGAAGGTCCATACCTTTCTGGAAGTCGCCTTCGCGCAGCACCTTGATGAAAGCCGGTATGTCAATCTGCACCGGGCAGCCTGCTACACAGGGCTTCTTCTTGCACTGTAAACATCTTGACGCCTCCCGGACCGCCTCTTCTTCGGAGTAGCCCAACGGAACTTCCTCAAAGTTCTTTATCCGCTTTTCCGCAGGCTGTTCCCGCATCGGAACCGCCTTCTTTTCCGCTTTCATTTTCTCTAAGCAAACCTAAAGGTTTGCCCTACATTTGTAGGGCAAGGCTTTAGCCTTGCAAATTTGATTTTTCCAATTCCGCCCAGCGGGCAAAAGAGGCCTTTTCTTCCGCCTTATAGGTATCAAGCCTCTCCATCAACAGCGTAAAATCAACCTTGTGTCCGTCAAAATCCGCCCCGTCCATACAGGTAAATTTGGTCTCATTGTCAGCCGTAACCCGGCAGGCACCGCACATTCCCATACCGCAGACCATAACAGAATTCAAACTCACGATTGTTTTAATCCCTTTTTCACGCGTAAGTTCTACTACCGCTTTCATCATAATCGCCGGCCCGATGGCAAAGATCCGGTCAACCGTTCCTTCTTCTATTATCCCTTTAAGGACATCGGTTACCATACCCTTCTGACCGTAAGAACCGTCGTTGGTGGCAATCAAAAGGCGGTTTGAGACCGAGCGCATCTTCTCTTCCCAGAAGACATATTCCCTGGAACGGAACCCTACGATTGAAATTACCTCGTTCCCTTTTTCTTTCAATTCCCGCGCCAGAGGATAAACCGGTGCCACACCGATTCCACCGCCAACCACAACCACTTTTCCGAAAATCTCCACCTCGGTCGGGTTTCCCTGCGGTCCCAGAACGTCCGGGATGTAATCACCCTTTTGCATCCTGCCTAAAAAGTGAGTGGTCTTACCGATCTCCTGGCAGACAAGGGTAATGGTGCCTTCTTTGCGGTCATAGTCAGCAATGGTAAGAGGGATGCGCTCTCCCTGCTCGCTGAGGCGTAGAATCACAAACTGCCCGGCCTCTGCCTTTCCGGCAATCAAAGGCGCTTCCACCAGAAGATACACAATCTTCGGTCCCAGCAAATATTTGTCCAGAATCTTATTCATCTTAATAAAATTGTTAACAGATGCGGGGTAACTGTTCACCGGAAAGCGGCTCCAGAACCCTGGTTCCGGAAATCCGGCTGTGAAAAAGCGCTCTTCCGGCCGGCTTGGAAACAACCCTCCCAATGATAACAGCGCCTTTTCCCATTGGTTCTTTTCTCATCAAAGCCAGGATTTTCTCCCCTTCTTTCTCGGAAACAAAAAAAACCATCCTTCCCTCGCAGGCAAAGTACATCGGGTCCAACCCCAGAATTTCCGAAATTCCCCGAACCTCTCTGCGAAAGGGAATCGCCCGTTCAAAGACCTCCAGGCCCCACTCCATTCCACTTGTTACCTCAGAAAGGATAGTAGCCAATCCTCCCCGGGTTACATCCCGGATAAAATGAACCTCTTTCATTTTGGATAAAATTCGGTTGGCTAATAAATTCAAGGGCGCCGCATCACTTTTTATCTTACCGGAAAACGAAAACTGGTTGCGGGCAAGCAGAACTGCGCCGGTATGGTCACCCAACGGTCCGTTAACCAGAACCATATCCCCTTTCTTAATCCTGTCTCTGCCAAGCCTCACCTTTTCCGGAATTAAACCACAACCAGAGGTGGTGATATAGATACCGTCCGCCTTACCCGCCTCTACGACCTTAACATCACCCGTCACCACTTTTACCCCGGATTTACGGGCAATCCCAGCCGCAGAGTTAATAATTTTCAAAAGGTCGCCGTGCTTAAAACCCTCTTCAATGATAAGCGCCATAGAAAGATATAATGGGTCAGCACCGACACAGGCTAAGTCATTGATTGTCCCGGTGACCGAAAGGGAACCGATATCTCCGCCCGGGAAGAAGAGCGGACTTACGACGAATGAATCCGTAGTAAAAGCCAGCCTTCCGGAAAAAGCAAAAACCGCGCTATCCTCCAAACGGTTGAGGACTGGATTATCAAAAACCCTGGCAAATTTCCTGATTAATTCCGCACTGAGCCGGCCGCCGCTGCCGTGCCCAAGAGAAATCCTTTTTTCTCCCATCTAAACTTAATTATAACCTATCAGGTTACGCCAAAACAACTGTCCAAAAAAGAATTTGTGAGGCGTAAAGGTTCTGTGTTAAAATACTTAAGATATGATGCGAAGAGTCTTAACTACCTGCATTTATTGCGGATGTGGTTGTGGGTTGTATCTTCTCTCCGACGGAAAGAGATTGACCGGCAGTTACCCGAGTAGAAATCACCCGGTCTCAAAAGGTGCCCTTTGTGTTAAAGGATGGAACTGCTATGAGTTTTCAAATGACCTTAATCGACTGACCACACCCTTGATCAAAAAGAACGGAAAGTTTTTGTCAGTAACCTGGGGTGAGGCGCTGGCTCTGATCGGAGAGAAGTTTAAAAGATACCAAACCAAATGCGGTCCAGATAGCCTGGCGTTCTTGAGTTCGGCAAAGGCCACCAATGAAGAAAATTATCTAATGATGAAACTGGCCCGCGGGGTGTTCAGAACCAATAACGTGGACCATTGCGCCAGACTTTGCCATGCCTCCACGGTGGCTGGTCTGGCCGCAACCTTTGGTTCCGGTGCTATGACAAATTCGATCAATGAGTTTGAAGATGCCGAAGTGATATTAGTTACCGGTTCTGATACCACTTCTCAACATCCTCTTATCGGTTCGCGGATAATCCAGGCGGTAAACGACCGTAAGGCAAAACTTATCCTTGTTGACCCCAGAGCCATAGAACTGACAAAGTATGCCGTAATTCATGCCCAGCCAAAAATTGGAACCGACGTGGCATGGATAAACGGCCTGATCAACGTAATAATCGCCGAAGGTCTTTACGACAAAAAATTTATCGCCGAGAGGACAGAAGGTTTTGAAGAACTGAAAAAATTCGTTAAGGAGTATCCGCCGGAATACGTTTCGAAGATAACATCCATCCCCAGAGATAATCTTGTTGAGATAGCGCGTCTCTATGCAAAAGCGCACCGGGCGATGATCGTCTATTCCATGGGTATAACTCAACATACTACCGGTGTCGATAACGTTGAGTCTCTGGCCAATCTTGCTATGGTTACCGGACACATAGGCTTTGCTTCTACTGGAGTAAATCCTTTACGGGGCCAGAATAACGTTCAGGGTGCCTGTGATATGGGAGCACTGCCAAACGTATATTCAGGCTACCAGAGTGTAACGGATGAAAAGATAAGAAAAAAGTTTCAGCAGGAATGGAGGTGCGAAGACCTACCTTCCAGAACCGGCCTTACGGTTACGGAAATTATAAGTGCCGCAGGTGAAGGTAGCATCAAAGGTCTTTACATAATGGGAGAAAATCCTGCCCTAAGCGATCCTGATTCTCATCACGTTAGAAAATGCTTAAGCGAGGTAGAATTTCTGGTCGTTCAGGATATATTTTTATCTGATACCGCAGAATACGCGGATGTTGTACTGCCGGCCGCCAGCTTCGCCGAGAAAGACGGAACTTTCACCAGTACTGAAAGAAGGGTACAAAGAATAAGAAAAATTATCTCACCGCCGGGACAGGCTAAGGCAGACTGGCAGATACTCTGTGAGATTGCCAAGAGAATGGACTATGATGGAATGGATTACCAACATCCTTCGCAGATTATGGATGAGATTGGAAAACTGACGCCTATTTATGGCGGGATAAGTTACCAGAGGCTGGAGACTTATGGTCTCCAGTGGCCCTGCCCGACCAGAGACCATCCCGGAACTCAGATACTTCATACGGAAAGATTCACCAAAGGAAAGGGAACGTTTATGCCGCGTCCGTACCTACCGCCGGCGGAAGTAACGGATGAAGAATATAACTTTAGTTTATCCACCGGTCGGGTATATTGGCACTGGCATACCCGCACAATGACTAATCGAACCTCCACCCTGGAACGAGAATCTCCTGAACCGTATGTTGAAATGAATCTCCAGGATGCCAAGGGATTACAGATAAATGACGGCCAATTGATAAAAGTAACTTCACGCCGGGGGACGATTACCCTTAAGGCGAAACTGGGCTATAAAGTACCAAAGGGGATGCTGTTTATACCTTTTCATTATCGGGAAGCCGCGGCGAATGTTCTTACCATTTCGGCGGTGGATCCCATCGCAAAAATTCCAGAATATAAAGTCTGTGCGGTAAGGGTGGAAAAGATATGAAAGTAAGGATAATCAAAAAAAAGAAGATCAAGGATTTGTTAAAGGAAGTCTTGCCGAAATGGAATCTTTACGTTCCACAGAGAAACTCGGGCACAGACGTCTGGATGGAACCGCTCCCGAAAAAAGAGGAACCATTGGAGGCGGCGCTGGAAAAGATAGTCCTGGACCTGGTCGATACTGTTATTTCTCCAAAAGAGGTTTTCTTTCCGCAGCTTGAGTCTATGTTTGAGTTTAAAGACGGCAATATTCAGGAGACGTCAGAATCTTCGCCGAAATTAATATTCGGGGTAAGTCCGTGCGATCTGAAAGGTATACTCCTTTCGGACAGTTTCTATAGACGTACCCCCAAAGATAAATATTATTTAAGCCGTATCAAGAACCGGCTTATCGTAGTTAAGGGATGCCTTAAGCCGCCGCGACCTACCTGCTTTTGTACCTCTGTGAAAACCGGACCATTTGCCGAAACCGGGTTTGATTTGCAACTTATTGATGCGGAAGATTCTTATTTCGTTGAGGTGGGTTCAAAGAGAGGTCAGGAGTTTACTACCACCTATAAAAGATACTTCAGCGAACCGACCGGGAATTACCTGATAACCATCAAAAAAATAAAGACGAAGGCCTGTAATTCTTTAGCGCTAAAAGTAGATTTCCAGAAAGCCTTAAACCTTATGGCCCAGGATAGATTTATCCCCGAAGAGATTTACCGGAAAATTGGCGAAAGGTGCATCTATTGTGGTGGCTGTCTCTATGTCTGTCCTACCTGTACCTGTTTTAATGTCGTTGACAACGTCAAGGGTACAAAAGGCGAGCGTCTGCGAAATTGGGATGCGTGTATCTTTGAGGGATACAGCCGGGAGGCAAGCGGCCATAATCCCAGGCAGGATAGATGGTTAAGGACGGCGCGGAGGTATGAACATAAACTTAAATTTACCTCTAAGGTAACCGGGGAAAGTGGCTGTGTAGGTTGCGGCCGTTGTCTTTCCAGTTGCCCGGTAGGCATAGGAATGTCTAAATTTATCCAGGAAATAACTGGAGAAAAATAATATAACGATGAAGAACCAATACCTTCCGCATCCGGCGGTCATTGAAAAGATAAAAAACGAAACCGGAGATACCAAAACATTTCAGGTGCGTTTTACTGATAAAACCATAGCCAGGGGCTTTTCCTATAGACCGGGACAGTTTATGGAGGTTTCTGTATTCGGAGCCGGTGAGGCCCCAATCTCTATAACCTCTTCTCCTTCAAAAAAGGGTTGTCTGGAATTTACGATACGCGCAATCGGAAAAGTTACCCGGGCTATTCACAACTTAAAAGAAGGTGACCACCTTTATGTGAGGGGACCATACGGAAATTCCTTCCCTTTTGAAGAGATCAAAGGGAAAAACCTTTATTTTATAGCCGGCGGTATTGGCCTGGCTCCGGTTCGCAGTTTTATCAATCTGGTTATGGATAACCGCAAGAACTTCAGGCATATCAAGATACTATACGGAGCAAAAAATCCTGACGATCTGTGTTTCAAAAACGATCTGGAGCAATGGAAAAAGATTTCTGATACGGAAGTATGTCTAACTGTGGATAAGCCCTGCGTTGGCTGGTGCGGCAAGATCGGTGTGGTAACGGAATTATGGAAAGAGACATCCGTTAATCCGGAGAATGCGGTCTCTATAGTCTGCGGCCCTCCCATTATGCTCAAATTTGTCGTGGGCAAACTTCAGGAATCTGGCTTCAAAGACAAAGATATAATTATGACGCTGGAACGGTATATGAAATGCGGAGTTGGAAAGTGCGGCCATTGTAGTTTAGATGATAAATTTGTCTGTATAGACGGACCGGTATTTACTTATGCAGAAATAAAGAAATTTCGGCCCAAGGAATACGCCTTCTGATTAAAGTCCCTGTTTATTACTACCTCCGATGGAAAAGGTAAAAATCACCGTAATCTCTGAGGGATTCCGGAAAGACACAACCGATTTTGTAACCGCAGAAGTTCCTCTTACCATTGAGGTTAATCAGAAAGAGATGGTAACCTTGTTATGCAGTCCCGTAGACTTAAAAGAATTGGTCTTGGGGTTCCTTTACACCTCAGGATTTATCCGGAAACCCGCAGACCTCAAAAAGCTCATTATCGACCAACAACGATGGAAAGCAGCCGTAGAAATAGACCCGGAACTTTTCCCGGAAAAATTGCTCTTTAAACGGCTCTACACTTCAGGATGTGGCAAGGGAATCATATTTTATAATCCGCTTACTTCCATTCACCGCCGGCTCTCTTCAAAATCCACCTTTCCCGGCAAAAATATAATTGAACTGATGAAAAAATTCCAGAAAAGTTCTCCGGAATTCAAAGAAACCGGAGGTGTCCACAGCGCGGGATTGTGTGACCGGGAAAAAATACTCGTCCTGGCAGACGATATTGGCCGACATAATGCTCTGGATAAAGTTATCGGCAAGGCACTCTTAACCAAGATAAATTTTGAAGACAAAATGGCTCTTATCACCGGTCGGATTTCTTCGGAAATCTTATTCAAAATTCAGCACTGCGGGATTCCGGCCATAGCGTCAAGCAGCGCCCCTACCGACCAAGCGGTTAAATTAGCAAAGAAAGCCGATATCACTCTGGTTGGGTTCGTAAGAGGCAACCGCCTGAACGTTTACAGCGGTGAAAAACGGATAACGTAAAGGAGGAACGATGGTAGGGGAAATTCTTATCTTAACACTGCTTACGACGACCAG
>CAZVUE010000057.1:0-7253 GCA_964630335.1 uncultured bacterium
TACGCTCGCAACGATTCTATTCGCTAACCCTCTTCAGGGTAGCCTTTGCCTGGGCAACCAGGTCCTTGTCTTTGGAATTAGAGATAAGCTGGCTGCACAGCTTAAGAAGATGCCGCCGCGCAAGCCCTTTTTCGGTTGGAGTCTTGGCTGTCTCATAGACAACTTCCCACAGGAGAAGCGCCTCTTTATAAGAACCGACCTCTGCGGAGACTTTGGCTAAAAGGCGCGTAATAAACTCAGGACATTCCGGAACAGAGAGAGCCGCTTTCAGGTAACGAACCGTCTCCGGCCGATCCTGCAAGCGGAAGTAGGAGATTATTCCCGCGTAAAACGGAATTTCCCAGGACTGTCCTAAATTGTTCTCTAACCCTTTGTTAAGGAGTTTTACCGCTAAGTCAGGTCTGGCGTCGCTCAGGGTCAGACCGCCGACCCGGTACGCCATCACGAATTTAGGGTCAAGGTCAGTGATTCGTTCCATCTTGGCGTACAGGACTTGGGCAACTTCTTCGGTGACTTTTCGTGCCTCACCCATAAAGACATCGCCCAGGTACTGAATCGACTCTACCCAGAGGACGTCCGCCATCACGTTGTTAAAACCTATCCCGGTCTGCTCAGACATATTCGCCTTCACCCTGGCTTTCTCGGTTCCCACCGACACCAGCACCAGCACAATGAAAAGGCAGATGAGGATGAGCAGAGAGGTCTTTTTTCCTTTCATTATCTTTTCCATTTCTCTCCTCCCTTTTCTACGTCTATGCAAAATCCTTGTTCTTGAAAACCAGGTTTGAGGCGATTACCATAATCGTCGCATAAAGGAGACCGTAGACAATCGCGCCAAAGATTACCGAGCCAGGAATATTGAGATTATAGGCTACCGGTCCCCTGATGTTGAAATACTGTAGGTTTGGCAAAGCAAAGTAGAGGAGATTGCCGAAAAATTTGACGATGAAATTTCCGGCTTTTTCCGCCAGGAACGGTAACTGGTAGGTCAGATGTCCAAAGATGAAGACCAGGATGGTAAGGATGGAAGCCGCCATTCCTGACGTAAAAGTTGAGAAGAAGACCGCGACCGAAGCCAGTACCAGTGCTTCAAAGAAAGTCAGAAGCACTCCGTTGACCAGCGAAGCGGAAGCGACCCCGCGGGCGGCAACGATGATGAGAAACCCTATTCCCATAATCGCCACCAGCACCAGAACCGTCAGAGCCGCAGCCAGTAACTCCCCTAACAAAAACTCGTGTTTCTTGACCGGTTTTGCCATAAGAATCTGGATGGTCTTCGATTCCACTTCCTTAGCCACTACGGTGGAACCAACCATAATCGCAATCAACACCGCGAAGATGGCGATTCCGGCCAGGCCAACGTCCCTCATCAACTTTCCCTCCTGCCCGATGGTCAGTGTCCCGTACAGCGCGGCGTAGCCTATGGAGATAAGACAGAAAACCACCATCACCGGCAGGAGTTTACCACGCATAAGCCGCTTAAAACTGTTTACTCCAATTTTCCAGATGTTCATATTTCCCCCCTTTTATTCTGTTACAACCCCGAGCTCTTTTCTGCCGATACTCTTAAGGAAGAACTCCTCAAGAGACTCTTGCTTGGGTACCACCGAGAGATGTTTACCACCGGATTCTTCGATGATATGTACCACCTCATCCGCTAAAGCTTCATTCGTTACGTTGAACATTGTCCGTCCGCCCTCCTTTCGGAAGTCTTTAACCTTCCCTTCCAATTTCGCAAAGATTTCTCCGCTTAATCCCTCAGCAGAAATTTCTGTTTCCGTGGTAGCCAGCAACTCATTCAGGCTGCCGGTTTTGATTAACTTCCCTTCGCAAAGGATACCGATATGGTCACAGATTAATTCCACGTCAGAGAGGTCATGGGAGGAGAAGAAGATGGTCTTTCCCTCCTCACGCACCCGCAAAATAATATCGCGGATTTCCTTTTGACCCACCGGGTCAAGTCCGGTAATCGGCTCGTCGAGGAAGAGCAGTTGCGGGTCATTAATCAGCGCCTGGGCGATACCGATACGCTGGAGCATGCCCCGGGAGAACTGGCGCAGGCGCTGTTTGCGATTCTTGGTTAAGCCAACCAGATCCAGGAGAAGTTCAATCTTTTTTACTCTTTCCCGGCCCGGAATATTAAATATTCCGCCAAAGAAATCAAGAAATTCAAAAGCGGAGAGGTCGTCATAAAAATAAGGGCTTTCCGGCAAAAATCCCACGTCTTTTCTCCCGGATGTATCGCTGATATCTTTTCCTAAAATCCAGGCTCTTCCCGAAGTAGGAGCAATCAGGCCGAGAAGAAGTTTAATCGTGGTGGTCTTCCCGGCACCGTTGGGTCCCAAGAATCCGAAGATTTGGTTGACCGGGACCTCCAGGTTGAGAGTATCCAGAGCCCTGACTTCTTTACCGTCAGCGCCATTGTATATCTTGGTCAGACCCGCAGTCTTAACGGCTAAGTCCATAAGGAGGATTATCTGCCATCGTAGCATAAAAAAAGAACGCCTGTCAATCACCCGACAAAAAAAGGGCCACACCGTTTTACCGATGAGGCCCCCGTTAAATAAAGGGTTTTTACTTAGATATAATGAACCGGACGAACCTTACCTTCCTGAAGCGCCAGTAAGACCCGGTTTCTGCCGTCATTTCTCCGCAGGGTTTTACGGTTAACCTATTAGCACTGAGACCTTCTTTGTTGATGGGATAGTCTTTAACCGAATTTGCCCTCTTTTCCGACAGACGCAGGTTATACACTGAAGGACCTTCCGGCGAGGCATAACCTTCTAAGGTAATTTTCAGCGCCGGATTTGCTTTCAGGAACTCCGCATTCTTCTTGAGGGTCTCTTTCGCCGCCCGGGTCAACGTAGCGCTGTCAAATTTAAAGAAAACCTCCTGAAGTTCAATCTCTGCTCGGGCCTGGATTGGAGCCGAAACGCCTTCTTTACCCGCTTTGGCTCCTTTTTTAATTGCGCCAATTTCACCGCGAGGTTTTTCCGGCGACGTATTCAGATAGACATAACCCCGGTTTCCCCAGGCAGTATTTTCCTTTCCTTTTGAGGGTTTGTCAGGCCACCACCATTCTCCCCCCCGGGACGCATCTTTTACCGGTGAAGGCCGTGCTCCTGACTTTCCCCACCAGGAGAGATCTTTTTGTTGACCCTTCAGATATGACGCAGAGGTACGGGCACACCCGGAGACGAAAAACGCTGTCACCAAAATTATCAATAGACCGGTTAAACTCTTTTTCATTTTCTTTTCACCCCCTTTCCGATTCAACGGAAAGGGAACCCCCCTTTCAGTCAACCCTGTTAGACTTTAGCATATATATGATGTTAGTGTCAAAAACAGGCAGAGAGAATTCGGCAATTTGACAGGGAGGGGAGGTAAAGAGTAGGATATTCTCCATTATGAAGTAAAAAGAATGATGCGGCAGGATAAGAAGATACCGGTAATTCTGGATACGGATATTGGAGACGATATCGATGATACCTGGGCACTTGCTCTGCTTCTTCAATTTCCAGAACTGGACCTGAAACTGGTGGTGACTGAAACTGGGAATACGACCTACCGGGCAAAGATTGTTGCCAAAATGCTCCAGCTCGCAAACCGTACCGATGTGCCGGTTGGTATCGGTATCCATTTGCACCGAGAGGTCGGTCCCCAGGCTCCCTGGGTGGAAGGATATGGTTTTTCTGCTTATCCGGGAACGGTCTATCCGGATGGCATTACCGCTTTGATTGACACGATTATGAGTTCTCCCGAGCAAGTTACCTTAATCGCCATCGGTCCGGTCACTAACTTGAGGGTAGCCTTAGAGCAGGAGCCACGGATTGCGGAGAAAGTTCGGTTCGTAGGTATGTACGGCAGTCTCCGTAAAGGAGATAACGGAAGTGAGCAGGTCTCCGCTGAATACAATGTTAAAACATATCCTGAAGATTGCCGTAAGGTTTTTACCGCTGCCTGGGATATGACTATAACACCTCTTGATACCTGTGGGTTAGTAAAACTCCGGGGTGACAAGTATGTTAAGGTCAGAGACTCTCAGAAGATAATTACCCGGGCGTTAATGGAGAATTACCGAATCTGGGCAGAAGATAAAGCGGTAACCGAAAGGGAAAGTTCTATCCTTTACGACACAGTTGCGGTCTACCTTGCCTTTTCCGAAGAATTACTGGTGATGGAGAATCTGGGTGTCCGGGTTACTGATGACGGCTATACCCTTATTGACGATAAGGCAAAAATAATCAACTGCGCTACCGGATGGAAAGACATTGCTGCCTTTGAAGATTTTCTCGTGGAACGGTTAGGATAGTTTTTATTGACAGGGGTATAAATTTGGGCTACAATATCGGAGTGTGCTTTTTTGTCTTTGTAGGGCAAGGCTTTAGCCTTGCAAAATTAAAAGCGTGAAAAAGAGGAGGAGGGATGGCGGATTTACAGAAGATTGCGGACAGCGTGATTAATGGAAAGGCGGCTGACGTAAAAAGTCTGGTCGATGCTGCGGTAAAAGAAGGTGCACCGGTGGCAGACATCCTCAATAAGGGGCTGATTGCCGGGATGGACGTGGTCGGCGCCAAGTTCCGGGCGAATGAGTTCTATGTGCCGGAGGTACTGATTGCGGCCCGGGCGATGAACGCGGGGATGGAGATACTCCAGCCGTTGCTTGTCAAGAGCGGTGTTAAACCGCTGGCAAAGGTAGCGGTTGGTACCGTTAAAGGTGACCTCCACGACATCGGCAAGAACTTAGTGGTGATGATGCTGAAGGGCGGTGGGTTTGAGGTAATGGATTTAGGGATTGACGTGCCGGACGATAAGTTCGTTCAGGCGGTAAAGGACGGCGCGCAGGTCATCGGTCTTTCCGCTCTTCTTACTACCACGATGCCGGGGATGAAGACGGTTATTGAATCTCTGAAGACCGCCGGTATACGCAATAAGACCAAGGTTATGATTGGCGGGGCACCCATCACCCAGTCGTATGCGGACGAGATTGGTGCGGATGCCTACGGTGAAGACGCAGCCACCGCGGTCATTATAGCCAAGGAACTTGTTGGCATAGCATAACCGGCACTGTAGTGCGACCCTTTCAGGGTCGCCTTAGAACCCTTGAATCTGGAGGTGGTCTGGTTATTGGCGGGCAGTTATCTCTTGGGTTCCATTCCGGTTGGCTATCTGATTGGCCGGCTGTTCGGAGTTGACGTTCGCCAACAGGGAAGCGGTAACATCGGCGCCACCAATGTACTGCGCACCATAGGGAAAGGACCGGCAGCCGCCACCCTGTTACTTGACATCGGGAAAGGTTTTCTGCCGGTAATCTTAGGCCGCAAACTTCTTTTCTTAACACCAGCCTGGACCATTGCGGTTGGTTTGACCGCGGTTATCGGCCATACGTTCCCCATCTTTTTGCGGTTTAAGGGCGGTAAAGGGGTAGCGACCGGTTTTGGCGTTTTGATCGGCCTTTCTCCCTTGACCGCCCTTTACATTTTTGGTGTCTGGTTAGTGGTCTTTGCGATGAGCCGTATCGTATCCCTTTCTTCGCTGAGTGCCGCGGTCGCGTTACCTATTCTCATCTGGCATCTGACCGGCCAGGAAGTTGCCTATTTGGGATTCAGTTGCTTAGTTACTTTTCTGATCTTTGTTACTCATCGGACAAATATCCGGCGGCTTCTTTCCGGTAAAGAGCCCAAGATAAAATCCCCCTCAATCCCCCTTTTGCAAAGGGGGAAGAAATAATGGAAGAGATAGCGGTGATTGGAGCCGGTGCCTGGGGAACAACTTTAGCGACACTTCTCTTTCAGAAGGGGAAGAGGGTTCTTCTCTACGAAAAGTTCCCGGACTACGGAAAAATTTTAGCGGATAAGCGCGAGAATCCGAAATTTCTGCCGGGCTTTTATATTCCGGAAGGGCTCAAGATTACCTCTTCCTTAGAAGAGACAAAGTCTGCGGATGCATTTATTCTGGTAACGCCTTCATTCGCTTTCCGGGAGACCGTAGTCAGCCTTAAGGAGGCAGGGATTAGGGGACCCTTCTTAATTGCCACCAAAGGGCTGGAGGAAGGGACCGGTTGCCGGATGAGCGAAATTTTACTTTCTGAAGCGGGTGAGGAGGTTCCTTTTGCAGTTCTTTCCGGACCCACGATTGCCAGGGAGATTGCCAGCGGCTTGCCGGCAAGCGCGGTATGCGCCGGAAGTGATATGAACCTGACGCAGTCGTTTCAGGCTCTGGTCAATTCGGAAAAATTCCGTATCTACACCGGTTCTGACCCGCTTGGAGTGGAGTTGGGAGGTGCGCTTAAAAACCCTCTGGCCATCGCGGCCGGTATTGCCGAGGGTTTAGGTTTTGGCGAAAACACCAGGGCAGCGCTTTTGTGCCGGGGGTTAGCAGAGATGGCGCGGTTAGCAAAGGCATTAGGCGCCCAGGAGCGAACCATCTTTGGTCTTTCCGGTTTAGGTGACCTAATCACCACCGCTAACAGTCCTTTTTCCCGGAACCACCGGTTTGGATTGGCGGTGGGGCAGGGTGAGGACCCGACTGTCCTTATCGCCCGGAGCGAATCGGTGGTGGAAGGCTATTACACAGTACGACCGGCCCTGATGCTGGCAGAGAAAAATTCCATAGAAATGCCGATAATGGCAGAAGTTTCGGAGATTCTCTTTAACGGTAAGAATCCGCAAGTAGCGGTCCAGGACTTAATGGCCCGGCCCTTAAAAACTGAATAAGTGAATGGAATCCGAAAAGATTTATTACAAAATTGGCGAAGTCAGCCATAAGATTGGTGTTGCCAGCCACACCATTCGGTACTGGGAGGAGGAGTTTTCCTCTTTTTTGAAACCGAAACGGAACAACCGGGGTCAGCGTCTCTATACCGATAAGGAGGTGGAGATAATCAGCCGGATAAGGGAACTGCTGTACCAACAGGGGTACCGGGTTTCTGCAGCCAAAAGGTTTTTTCGAGGCACCGCCTCTTTGCCGGGAGGCACCGCCTCTTTACCAAGTAGAAAAGAGACACTCTCTTTTCCGCGGACGCTTTTGTCAGAACTAAACCGTCTTGACCGGCTCCTGGCACGCATCTCCAGAATATAAAGTAGGGGTCGGATTTATCCGACCCGAAAGAAGAATCGGGCTTGATAAATCAAGCCCTTGCCAATCCTATGGCAAGGGGACCCGCCCTACAGTAATTTACTGAAAGGGTTAATGATGCAAATAGGGGTGTTACTTTCCGGAAAAGGTTCTAACCTGCAGGCGATTATTGATGC
>CAZVUE010000058.1:0-5237 GCA_964630335.1 uncultured bacterium
GGGGGATGATAACTGAGGCACGGCGTCTAATTCCAAACCTTTCCCTTACCTCAGATGTTATCGTGGGTTTTCCCGGTGAAACCGAGGCGGATTTTCAGGATACTTTAACGGTAGTAAAAGAGGCGCAGTTTGACGACCTTTTTGCCTTTAAATATTCGGACCGTCCGGGTACCTCTGCGGAAAAAATTGAGACAAAAGTCTCCCGGGAATTGAAGGAAGAGCGGTTACGCGGTTTGTGGGAAGTTCAGAACCGAATTTCGTTAGAAAAGAATCAGGTGTTAGCAGGTAAAATATCCGAGGTTCTGGTTCTGCGGAAGAGCAGTAAACGGCAGGGTTTCCTGGTGGGTAAGACGGAACAGGAGAAAAAAGTTTTGATTGAGACAACAGACAGCGAGCCTGAAAGGGAAAACAGCGACCCTGAAAGGGTCGCACTACAGTCTGTATGTAGGGGCTTGATTCATCAAGCCCGCGGGTCGGATAAATCCGACCCCTACAATTCATTTGGTATGGGCTTGACTGAGGTGGGGGTGTTTGGTTGTTTGGTTCCGGTAAGGATTACCCGGGCTGACCGCCATTTGTTTTACGGAGTAATTGTCGGAGGAGAAGAATAACCATTACCGCAAGGGCAAGACCGCAGGCTAAACGCAGCCGGACCAGGTCAAGTACCGCTTTTTTTATCTCTCCGTTTTTTACTACCTTTAGGTCTGCTGCGTGGAGGTCAGTCCCCCCGGAGTGGGTCGGACAATAGTTGTAAAAGGTCCCGGTTACCCGGATGATATCACCTTTAGTCTGGTATCTGCCTAAAATTTTAATCTGACTCAGTTGGGAATTGTTTGCGTAAACCCCAATGGCATTACTTCCGTCACTGATATTCACCCAGCCAAATTTCTCCCGTAACATTAAATCACCAATTGCCTCCCCCTCTACTACGACCGTCTTTCCATCATAAAACTTATTCTGATTGATTAGGTCAGATACCGATACTGCCGGTAGTGAAGCGGTATGAACCAGGGCGAAAAAGCAAATAATTAACATATTCTGTCGAGTAGATTCCCGCTAAAGACATGCGGGAATACGGGTCCCCTATCCCTTGAATGGGATAGGGCAACCCCTTGCTATTTCCCTTTGAACAGGGAGGCGATGAAACCAAAGATGACAAAAGTTGCCAGAAATTCAAACCGACCGACCCACATCTGCAGAATATAGGTGACTTTGAGAAGGTTTGGCATCGCCGGTGAGGTAATGCCGATGGTATGACCCACGTTGGCAGCCGCAGAGACTGATTCAAAGAGTGCGGATAGAAATGGATGTCCACAGAGGATGCCCATAATTGCACCCAGAAGGTAAAGAAAGATGTAGGCAATAACTACCAAACCGGCTGCCTGTACCTGTTTATCTTCCAGGACCGTGTCGCGAAAATGGTGAACTTTCTCTATTACCATACCCTGTTCCGGTGTAAAGACGGTTTTTACCTGACGCCATAACCCTTTGGCTACTACCCCGATACGCAGGGTTTTAATGGCGCCCGCAGTAGAGGAGGTACATCCGCCAATTGCCATCGCCAGAATTATCCCCAGGAGAGATAGGTCATTCCACTGGCTGAACTGTTTGGTGGTGACGGTCATAAATCCGGTACCGGTGTGGCCGGAAAGGACCTGATAGAAACCGATTCGGAAAATGGAAGGTAGATTGGGAAAAGAGACCAATTGTGTTAAACCTACCAGAACCAGAAAGGCGGTGGTGGCGATAGTAAAGAGATAAGTCCTGGTTTCTAAATCCCGCCACAGTTCCCGGCGGCGACCGCTCCAGATAAGGTAGTGCAGACCGAAGTTAATTGAGCCGGAAAAGAAGATGAAGAAGGTGACTGTTTCGTAAGAGAGGCTGTGATAGTAAAGAATAGATTGACTCTGGGGTGAGAAACCACCGGTATCCCAGCTGGCCATAAAGATACAAAGCCCGTGAAAAAAAGAACGCATAGTGGAGAGTCCTAACTGCAAGCCGATAATCGTTAAAGACGCAACCCCCAGGAAGAGATAGACAAAGGTCACTAACCAGATAAACCGGGCGGTGGAAACTACGTTTGGCAAAATTTTTTCGTCCCGGGCTTCGCCGACATAAAGGGAAAAAACACCACTGGTTTTGGCAACAAAAAAAGTCAGGGCAATAACAACGATTCCCTGTCCTCCCAGAAACTGGGTGAAATGGCGCCAGAGGTTATAACTCTGCGCCATATGGTCCACATCCCTGGTCAGGGAAAGACCGGTGGTTGCAAACCCGCTCATTGCTTCAAAGAGGCTGTCCAGGAAAGAACCAAAGTGACCGGAGAGGAAAAGAGGTACCGCAGCCAGGACCATCGCCAGAAGCCAGGAGAGGCCGGCAACCACGATACCGTTTGACCAGGAGAGGTCGGTTCGCTTCGGTTGGTTTATGGTTAAGAGACAGCCTACAATCAGGGCGACACCGGCTCCGGAAATAAAGTCAAAGGCAGGTGCCCATTCCTGGTAGCCAAAAGCGGCGAGCAGAGGCAAAAGCATCGTGATGGCTAAGCCACACGAAATTTTCCCTAAGTAATAACTGATTACTTTGAAGTCTTCTTTTTGGGGCTTAATTAACATAGGAGATGGGGTTTAGAAAAATCTGGTAAATATGACGGTGAGTCCTAAAGTCACCAGGACTGCCACAAGAATTACTAAGGGTAAAAGAAGTGTGTATCCGATACCCAAAAAACCGTTACCGAATGCGGATAAAGCCCTGCGGATGCGTTTCTGCATTTACATTTCTTTTAAAAAGGTCTGGATGACGCTGTTTTCTTCACCGATACGGGTTAACGCCACAATCTCATCCTGGGGTTTGAATACGGTGTTACCCCGCGGGATAAAGACGCTGTCACTCCGGATAACCGCCACCAGTACCGATTCGGTAGGCAGGTTGACTTCAGAGACAGCTTTGCCGATAGCCGGGGATTCCTCCGGCAGGTCAAACCGGACCAGGGCTAAGTTTCCTTTGCGAAAGGTGACCAGGTTGACAAAGTCAGAGAGGGAGACTTCGTCTTTGATGACCCGCGCCAGTATTCCGGTACTGTCAATCGGCACGTCAACGCCTAATTCGTTAAATATATGTTCGTTTCGGTTGTCGTTAACCCGGGCAACGGTTCGGTCGATATGAAATACCTCTTTGGCTAACTGGCAGACTACCAGATTATCTTCGTCACTTCCGGTTACCGCAGCCAGGACGTCAGCCCGCTCAATCCCGGCAGACTGGAGGGTCGGCATTTCACAACCATCGCCGTTGATAACCAGGATGTCCAGTTCCTGACTTATCCGGTCACAGGTCTGGCAGTCTTTTTCAATCAGGGCAATGGTATGCTTGTCCCTAAAGAGACGTTGAGTTAGGTAATAGCCTACGTTCCCGCCACCAACGATAATTACATACATATATGGTTTAATCTAAAACCCTGTTGTCATTCCCGCGTGTAGTAAGCGGGAATCCCTGCCTAAAGCATGCAGGGACGACGTCTGGATTCCTGCTTAAAGCATGCAGGAATGACACTTTGTGTCATTTCTCAAATAGTAACTGTCTCAGGCTATCCACTACCAGAGCGGTTTCACTTACCGCATGCACGCCTAATTTCTGGTAGGTTTGTGCCCGGGCCGGGTCGTAAATCCGGGCGAATACTTTTTCCAAATCAAACATTTTTTTGGCTACCTGGGCGGTTACAATATTGGCGTTGTCATTATCCGTAACCGCAATCAGAGCGTCGGCCCGTTCCACACCCGCTTCTTTGAGAATTTCCGGAGAAAAACCATTTCCGACCACCGTTATCCCGCTGAAGGACCGACCCAACCTCTGGAGATTCTCCCGGTTACGGTCAATAACCACTACGTTATGTCCTTCACTTTCCAGGGACTGGGCTAAGGTAATTCCCACCCGGCTGCAACCGACCACGATAATATACATATGTCTTGTGTCATTCCCGCGTGCTATAAGCGGGAATCCAGATTCCTGTTTACTATATACAGGAATGACATCATCATTTTGGATTTATTTTCAGGTAACGCTTCATGGCTTCTAATTTTTTTGGTCCAATTCCCGGGACCTCAAGAAGGTCTTCGATTCGGCAAAAGGGGGTTTTGTTTCGATGCACTATAATCCTTTGCGTAAGTGCCGGACCGATTCCCGGCAGACCTTCCAGTTCTTCCTGAGATGCGGTATTCGGGTCTAATCTTGCCTGAACTTGTTGTTCTTTTAACCGTTGGCGTTCAATGAAAAATCTTTGCTGGGAAACGGTTGCCAGATAATGACTATCTGAAGTGGAGTAGCGGTAATTGACTTCGTTGGCCTGTTGGTAAAGAACCACTCCTTCGCCGACAAGGAGGCTTATTGCGATAAAGAAAAGTCCAGTACGTTCTGTCCGTGTCAGTGCGACCATGTGGGTTCCTTGACTTGAGGAATTATCTTTCTACTATATTCTATTTTCATTTCTCTGTCAAGGGTAGATTTGACCAGGCTTATCATTTATTATATAATTACCTTAGGGACTTAAACAAGGAGAAAGATGGAGAACCCGGAAGAGGTGGTTGCTTCTTACCTTAGGAAGACCAGAACCGGCCAGATTATATGTATTATTCTCTTCTTTATCTTTGTCAGCATCGTTGTTCGGCTCACCGGTGGTGCACTCAGTATCTACGCCTACCTTTTATTTGTGCCAATTTTAGCGGCGGCTTTTGTTTATGGCTGGACCTGGGCACTTCTCACCAGTACTGCGGCATCCTTTATCGCCACCTTTTTACTTTCTCCTAATGGTGTCTCTTTCAATTCTGACCTCCTGGATGATTTTTTCGTCCGGTTTGCCATTATGGGTCTGGTGGGTGTGGAAGCCGGTATAATGGCTCAGCGGCTGCGCCGGGAGACAAAGGAAAAGGAATTATCACACACTTCACTTCAAGTTAAACTTCAGGAGATGGCTTCTTTACGGACAATAGATAGAGCGATTGTCCAGGACGTTGATGTATACTCACTCTTTCCGGAAATAATAAAAATGGTTGTAGAATCTTTGTCGGCAGATGTCGGAATTATCTGCATTACGGACGGGAAAGGTTTTCAGGTTGCCGCGTCTTATGGCGTCCCGGAAGAGATTCGCAGGGAAATGGAAGAGTTTACCATCTGTGGGGAGGCTAACCGATTCTGGACCCAGCCCCGCCTGATTACCTGCCGCCGTTTAGAGGATAAGGCCTTTT
>CAZVUE010000058.1:5337-7225 GCA_964630335.1 uncultured bacterium
TTCTGGACCCAGCCCCGCCTGATTACCTGCCGCCGTTTAGAGGATAAGGCCTTTTGTGACTGGCCGGATTTTGACCGTCTCCGCCAAAAGTTACATCTATCCTGTGGATGTGCGGTTCCTTTGAAAGTTGGTAGCCACCATTTTGGTTCTCTCTCCCTTTTCTTCCGCTCACCGGATGCGTTAGACGAGGGGGTGGCGGAAGAAGCAGAAATTTTTGCCGGACAGGTGGCGGTAGCGGTCCGTAATAACCAGTTATTGGAAGAAATGAGCAGTCTGACTTTTGACCTGGTACAGTCGTTGGCTGGTGTGGTGGATATGCGTGATGCTTATACGGGGGGCCACTCAGAACGGGTCACTAAATATGCGTTGGGTATTGGTGAGGAGTTAGGTCTTTCTCCGGAAGAGTTACGGGTTCTTCGTTATTCCGCAGTACTCCACGATTTGGGTAAGATTGCCATAGATGAGAGGATTTTACGTAAGCCGACCGCTCTCACTACAGAGGAGTGGGTGGAGATGAAGCAACATCCGAAACTGGCAGCCCAGATTCTGGAAAAGGTCAAGTTCTTTAAAGATATCCTGCCCGCAGTCTATTACCATCACGAAAAATTTGACGGCAGCGGCTATCCGGATAACCTGAGGGATGGAAAGATACCGTTAACCGCCCGTATCCTTTCGTTAGCCGATGCCTTTGAAGCGATGACTTCTGATAGGCCTTATCGCAAGGCGCTCTCTCTGGAAGCAGCGATGGCAGAAATAAAACGGGAAAGCGGCCGGCAGTTTGACCCCAGAGTTGTCGAATCCTTTTTGCGGTATTTAGGACAGGGGTGGAAAGACCATAGATAGTATTCCGTAAACAGGGAAGGAGATAAAAGATATGGATATTAAGTGGTTGCTATCGTTCCAGATGACCGGATGGTTCTGCGGTGGGATATACATCGTGCTGGTCATCCTTTCCCTGGTTTCCTGGGCTCTTATATTTCAGAAGATGGCTCTCCTCCGCCGGGTGCGCCGGGCGGATGCTCTTTTTCGCAGGCTTTCCGGAAAGGAAGTTTCTGGCAGCGATACCACTTTTTTATCTCTTTCCAGTTTCTACTTGGTCTATAAAACCGAAAGAGAATTCCGGGCCAGGGAGGAGAAGGACCGGGAAAAATTGGAAGAAGCGGTTAAGATCGGTCTGAACGACTACTTTCAAAACTTGAACAGCGGGTTACCTATTCTGGCTACCATTACCAGCGTGGCGCCCTTCCTGGGACTTCTGGGTACGGTCTGGGGTATAATGCTCATCTTTTCTAAATTGCACGGACAGGTCGCGGGCATTTCGGAGATGGTCGCTCCAGGGGTTGCCCAGGCTTTGATTACCACCATCGGGGGTCTGGTGGTGGCTATTCCAGCGCTCTTTTTCTACAATTATTTTGCGATGGTTTTAAGTCACTTAACCAACGAAGTGGAAAACTACGCCAGCCGGACCATCTATTTGGAGTAATATGAGGAGAATTAGATTTACCCCGTCTCTGGTGGAAACAATTAATATCACTCCGATGCTGGATACCGCAATGACTCTTTTGCTTATCTTTGTTATTATCTCGCCCATCATCGGCCGGGGAATTGCGGTGGAATTACCGACCGCCAAAGGTGAAAAACTTCCCGTTACCACAACCGTTGTTCTGACGGTTGACCGTGAAGGCGCCATTTTTTTGGGGAATAAGCCGGTCAATCCGGTCTTCTTAGGCACTGACCTGCAAAACCTAAAAGTATCCAATCCGGACCTGCGGGTCATCATCCAGGCGGACCGTAGTGTCTGTTACGAAAGGGTAGTTTACGTACTGGATATTGTACGCCAATCCGGAATTTCTGCAGTTGGTCTGGCTACCACCCCACCCCAAAAACA
>CAZVUE010000059.1:0-7221 GCA_964630335.1 uncultured bacterium
TTCCACCGGCTCATAATGGCTGGGTTCCATTACATAACTGGCTCTTCCCTGGGAAACGGAACGTAAAGAAGTGGCATAACCAAAAAGGTGTGCCAGAGGGGCGATGGCTCTAATCACTTTAAGATGCGCCTGGTCACGGACCTCTTCAATTCTGCCCCGGCGGCTGGTAATGTTACCGATGACGTCACCCAAAAATTCCTCCGGGGTGGTAATTTCCAGTTTCATAATTGGTTCCAGGATAATAGGCGCCGCCTTTTCTACTGCTTCCCGGAAACCAATGGAGGCGGCTATTCTGAAAGCAACATCCGAGGAATCGACCGGATGGAAGGAACCATCAAAGAGCGTGACCTTAACGTCTATCACTGGAAAACCCTTCAAAACTCCGGTTTCTGCCGCTTCGCGGATACCCTTTTCTATCGCTGAAAAATACTCTTTCGGAACGCGGTCACCCCTAATCTCTTCTTCAAAAATTAGGTTACTACCTCTGGGGAAGGGCTCGACACGCAAGAACACATCACCATACTGCCCTTTCCCGCCGCTCTGACGGATAAATCTCCCCTCCGCCTCTACAGTCCGTGTAATCGTCTCCCGGTAGGCAACCTGGGGCTGGCTTACTCTGGCTTCCACTTTAAACTCCCGAACCATCCGGTCCTGAATAATCTCCAAGTGCAATTCACCCATGCCGGAGATGATGGTCTGCCCGGTCTCGGAATCAACCCGTAATTTAAAGGTCGGGTCTTCCTCGGCAAGCCGGTGGAGTGCGGCGCTCAATTTATCGGAATCGGCACGGGTCTTCGGTTCTATCGCAACCGAAACGACCGGCTCCGGAATCGTAATCCTTTCCAAAATAATCGGGTGTTTTTCGGTACAGAGGGTATCACCGGTCCGGGTTGTTTTTAAACCTATCACCGCGGCGATTTCACCCGCTTCCGTATATTTCAGGTCTTCGCCCTGTCCCGCGTGCATACGCAGGATACGGTTTATACGCTCCCGTTCGTGATTGGTGCTGTTATGGACCATCGCACCGGTTCTTAAGATTCCGGAATAAATACGCAAATAGGTAAGCCGCCCCACGTACGGGTCGGTGGCAATCTTGAAAGCCAGCGCACAAAAATGTTCTTTCGACGAAGGAATCCTCTCTTCTTCCTTTTTGTTTTTGGGATTGAACCCCTTAACCGGCGGCACGTCCAACGGCGAAGGAAGAAAATTACAGATGGCATCAAGAAGTAACGTGATACCCGTATTCTGTACCGAGGCACCGCAGAGGACCGGAAGTATCTTGCCGTTCAAAACTTCCTGCCGCAAGACTTTTAGAACCAATCCTGCCGGAATCTTTTCTTCTTTCAGATAGAGGGACATTAACTCCTCATCGTCCCCCGCCAACCTTTCTAATAACAATTTGCGGGCTTTCTCTGCTCCGGGAAGCAGGGATTCCGGAATCGGTTCGTTGACAATTTCCTGGTTCTTCTCGCCGCGGCAGGTCACCGTCTCCATCCGGACAAGGTCAATTATGCCGGTAAAATTTTCCCCTTCACCTATCGGTATCTGAATGGGATAAGGGTCTGCACCCAGACGTTCTTTCATCATTCGCACCGCCTGAAAGAAGTCCGCACCGACCCGGTCCATCTTATTAATGTAGGCAATCCGCGGTACCTTATACCGGTTCGCCTGATGCCAGACCGTTTCGGACTGGGACTCGACTCCCCCGACGGCACAAAAGATTCCGACCGCACCGTCAAGTACTCTCAAGGACCGTTCTACCTCCATGGTAAAGTCTACGTGGCCCGGGGTGTCAATAAGGTTAATCTGAAAACTTTTCCAGTCAAAGGTGATGGCGGCGGAAGTGATGGTGATACCCCGCTCCTTCTCCTGTTCCATCCAGTCGGTGGTGGTCGTCCCGTCATCCACCTCGCCAATGCGGTACAGTTTACCGCAGATGTAGAGCATACGCTCGGTGGTGGTAGTCTTGCCCGCATCGATGTGGGCAATAATACCGATATTCCGTAACCGGGAAAGGTCTAAGTGTTCTTCCTGATTCATAATAATAATGTATTATATACCTTATTTAAAAATTTTAATGAGGGAGGGGATTACTTCGTAGAGGTCTCCCACCAGTCCGTAATTGGCAATCCTGAATATCGGTGCGGACGGGTCCTTATTGATAGCCACAATCACGTCCGAAGTACCCATACCCGCCAGGTGCTGGATGGCACCGGAGATTCCGCAGGCAAAATAAACTTTGGGTTTAACCGTCTTTCCGGTCTGCCCGACCTGGTGGGCATAGGAAATCCAGCCTGAGTCAACCGCAGCGCGGCTGGCGCCTACCACTCCACCCAAGGCATCCGCTAATTTTTTAACCAAAGCAAACCCTTCCGGTTTACCCAATCCCCGACCGCCGGAAACTATCACCTCCGCATCGGTCAGGTCAATCTCTTCCGCACCGGGAACTTTCTCCAGTAATCTCAATTTAGAAGAAGTCTTCATCCCGGAAACCGGGACCTCAATCACCTGGCCGTTCTTTGGAGATGCGCCTTCTTTTGCCTCATCAAAGGTACGGGGTCTGACCGTAGCCATCTGGGGACGGTGCCGTTCGCAGAGGATGGTAGCCAGCAGATTTCCGCCGAAGGTCGGACGGGTTTGAGCCAGAAGTTTCGTCTCCGGGTCAATCGCCAATCCGGTACAATCCGCAGTGAGTCCGGTACGCAAACGTGCCGCCACCCGGGGAATAAAGGACCGGCCGATGTAGGTTGCCCCGGCAAGCAAAATTGCCGGTTTAAAACGGGTAATCAGATGAGCCAGGATGTCGGTGTACAGGTCGTCCTGAAAATTAAGGAGACTCTCGTCGGCAACAACGTAAACCTTTTCCGCTCCCCGGTTCAGGAGCGATTCAACGTTAGGCGGACTGACCGGTCCGATATAAAAAGCACAGAGGCTTTCGCCCAGATCAGCCGCTAATTTCTTTCCCTCTCCCAACAGTTCGAAAGAGACCCGGGCTAACCCTCCGGCCCGCTGTTCGGCAAATATCCACAGGTCTTTGTATTGAGAAAAATCAGTTACCGGCACTGCCGCAGGTTCCCGTTCCAGGACAATCGCTCCCAGCCGGCAAGCCTCCACGCAGGCACCGCAGTAGTTACAGCGGGCAAGGTCAATAGACGCTATTTTGTCGACCACCTTTACGGCGTCAAACGGGCATGCCTCGACGCACAGGTTACAGCCGGTACATTTTTCCGCAATTACCGTTATCTTCATGCAAAGTAGGGGCTTGATTTATCAAGCCCGCGGGTCGGATAAATCCGACCCCTACATCAAAATGTTCTGCTTTTTCAGTTCCTCGTAGAGCCGTTGCGCGATTTCCGCCGGCTCACCCTCAAGCATCATTCCTTTCTTGTGTACCTCCGGCGTCCAGACGGCCATCACCCGGGTCGGGGAACCAGAAGCACCGAACCGGTTCGCTTCCCCTCCCAGCCCTTCTCTATTCAGAATCGTAATCTCCGCCTTCTTCGCCTTCAACATCCCTTTTAAGGAAGGGAGTCTCGGTTCGGCAATTTCCTTAATCACCGTGATTACCGCCGGCAAAGGACCTTCCAGTTCCTCATAGTGGTCTTCCATCATCCGGCGCACCTTTATCTTTCCGTCATAGATTTCTTTAATCTCACTGACGTACGAAAAAAAGGGCCAGCCTAAATTTTCGGAAATCTCCGGACCAACCTGACCGGTAGAACCGTCCATCGCCTCCCGGCCGCAGACCACAATATCCACCGGCAACAATTTACCGATAAGCACCGCTAAGGTATAAGAAGTAGCCAGCGTGTCACTGCCGGCAAACTCCCGGTCGCTTAAAAGAAAAGCCTGGTCAAAACCCAGGCTCAAAGCCTCCCGCAAAGCGCTTTCTGCCTGTGGCGGTCCCATGGAACAGACGACAGCCTGACCGCCGTACTTCTCCTTTAGACGCAGGCCGGTCTCCATCGCATAGAAATCATAAGGATTGATAATGCCGGGTACGCCTTCCCGAACGATACGGTTGGTCTCCGGGTCAATCCTGACCTCCATCGTATCCGGCACCTGCTTAATGCACACGACTATCTTTTCCATAGAAGATGTCAAATTTTTAATTGTATCATTTAACCTTTAATTACCGCAAGGGGAACCATCTGGCAGACCCGGCGGGAAAGACCGCTCCCTTCCACCACCTCCACCACCTGGTCAACGTCCTTATAAGCCTCCGGAACCTCTTCCGCTAAACCGCGTAAAGAAGGTGCGCGCGCCAATATGCCAAGAGAAGCCAGTTCTGCCACCGCGGAACGTCCCTGCATCCTCTTAACCGCCTCGTGCCGGGAAAGGTTCCGGCCCGCACCGTGGCAGGTGGACCCCCAGGTTTCGGAAAGAGCCTTTTCCGTACCGACCAGGACATAAGAAGCGGTACCCATCGTACCGGGAATCAGGACCGGCTGGCCAACCGATGCATAGATGTCCGGTACTCCCGGAACGTTGGCGGGAAAGGCGCGGGTAGCGCCTTTCCGGTGGACCAGGACCTTCATCCTCTTTCCCTCAGACTGATGTTCTTCAATCTTGGCGATGTTGTGCGCCACGTCATAAACCGTTGCCAGGCCTAATTCTTCTGCGCTCTTTCCCAGCAGATTACTGAACGTCTCGTTAATCCAATAAGCGATAACCTGCCGGTTTGCCCAGGCAAAATTGGCTGCGGAAGCCATCGCGCCTAAATAACCCTGTCCTTCACCGGAAGAGATCGGCGCGCAGACCAACTGTCTGTCCGGCGGAAAGACGCCGTATTTCTGACTCACCTTGCTGAAAAGTGCCAGATAGTCATCGGCTACCTGATAACCCAGACCCCGACTTCCGGTATGAACCATCACCGTAATCTGACCGAGAAAAAGACCAAAAATCCTGGCAACCTCCGGGTCAAAAATTCTCTTCACTTCCTGAATCTCAATAAAATGGTTCCCGCTGCCCAATGTCCCCAACTGGTTCGAACCCCGTTCGTAAGCCCGGCTGCTCAATTTATCCGGATTGGCTAAACCGTATCGTCCCGTCTCTTCAATTACCGCAAGGTCGGATTCTTTTCCGTAACCGGCTTTGACCGCCCAGACCGCTCCGGTCTCCAGAACTTCGGACAGTTGAGTCCGGGAGAGTTTCAGACGGCCGGTACCGCCCACTCCGCAGGGAATAGCTCTATAGAGTCCGTCAACCAGTTCCTTCAATTTTCCGGTAATCTCCTCTTTGCGCAGATTCGTACGCAAAAGCCTCACCCCGCAATTGGAAACAACAAAATTATTGGCTATAAAGTTATGGTCGTGGTGACGGACCGTAAAATCATAGACATAATCGTCAAAATCAATCTTTTCAATGGCTGCGATACTATCCCAGGCCATACCCGAAAGTCCCAATCCCGAAGTTCTTGATTTCACAAAGTCACCAAATTTTTCAAAATTGAAGGCAATCCGGGGGGGAGTTTCTCTGTTTTCATAAATTGTTCTTTCAATGAATCGTAAATTAACGAATTTTTTCTCCGCCGGAGAAAGCTTGGCATAGATTTTCCTGGCGCTCAACCCTTTTCCCTTTAGGGAAAGAACGCGGGTGGCGATTCTCTCCCTTTCGCTGACCGCCTTCTTTTTTTCCGTCAGGTATAAGATGGCAGCGTTTGCCAAAAAACTTCTCTGTCGGTTGTATTCAAACCCGACTTTGCTGTAAAGATTAATTAAATTTTCCGGTTCACTGGAAACAAGCAATCTTAATCGGTAAGATTTTCTTCGGTTCTTTCCCACACATTCAATCCGGTGAGAAATTTTTCTGGTTGATACGCCAAATTCTTTTAATAATCCGCTGACCCCTTCGAGAAATTTTTTGCCGTTTTCTACGTAACCTTCCCTTTTATTCATGGAAATCGCCGGCTCGTAAAAATTATATCCGTGTTTGGTTAAAGTCATGGGTTTTGACATTTCGGCACCAAAGAAGGCCGCCAGAAAAAGCCTTTTTTGCCAAAGGGTACACCCAAAAATCCAGGAGGGAACAATATAATTGACAAACGTTTTATTTCCTATCGGAACTCCGAGCAAGGAGAATAACACCGCCAAACTGGTTGACCCAAGAACACAAGTATTTTCAACCGTCTGAAACCTATACGTTTTGTAATGGGTGACAATCTCATGATTTCTTACCCTCTGATATATTCGGGAAGATTTGTATCCTAAGCTGATAAAGTCTTCTTTGATTTTTTTTAGGTCTTCTTCACCGCCATAAAAAGAAATAACTCCCTTATCACCCTGTGATCCAAAATGTACGTTGCCGTCCCCAAAAATGTAACCCATCAGCTTCAAAAGAATGGGGAGCGCTGAAGAGCTATATTTCAACGGAAGCAAATTTTTTTCTTTCAGACGGTTGATTATCTGTACTGTAGCATTACCACCCGTTTTACCCATCTCTTCCAGTTTCCGTCTAACCATCTCTTCATCCAGCATGGTTTCTGACGAAGGACGTTCGTAAGACACCCCCCTGAAGGGATATACGGCCAGTTCATCATTTAGATTCAACCGGTTAAACGGTTTCATCCCGTCCCTTGTATAAAATGGATGGTCGCCGGTGGCGATTATGTTGAATCCGGAATCTGTCTTCAACCTGTACACATTTTCCCGGGGTTTGGACTTCAGAAACCTTCCTATACCGGTACCATTGGGAACGTGGTCGTTTAAATTAATGCATGTCAATTTCTCCTCCGGCCAAACCTTTTCGTAATCGCTGATTTTCAATGTATATCCGAATTCGCTGAGAATCTGCGTATCACCGGAAATGCAGTTGATGTCGTAGCCCACGATGCCGGGAACTGCCACTCCCTCTTTCAGGTCAAAGGCGGCTACCCCGCCGATCGGCGCACCGTATCCCCAGTGGATATCCGGCATCGCCAGCGAATAACGTAAAATCCCCGGCAGATGCGCCACGTTGGCAACCTGTTCCGGTGCCCGATCCGCAGTAACTTTGGAAAGCATTGCCTCGGAAGAATAGATTACGCCGGGCACCCGCATCCCGCCGGTCCGCGGCAACCGAAACCGGAACTCATCAATCTTTTCTAATTTGTAATCCATAATTTGTACGGACCGCGTCCGCCGAAGCTCACATTAGTATCGTGAGCGTAGGCGGAGGGTGAGGGATTCGGCGCCCTCAGCTTTCACCCCGCTTCGGGTCGGCCATTCGCTGGCATTGCTCTTA
>CAZVUE010000060.1:0-4935 GCA_964630335.1 uncultured bacterium
TTACCAATGGAACCGTTACCCTTACTTCAGGGACATTGACTTACGATAACACTTTTTTTATTACTCCGGTTAATAATAATTTCGCCGCAGACATTTACCAGGGTTTTTCCGAAGGGCGGCGGGTATTTGTACCGGTTTACTCCCAATGGGGACTTAAATGAGGCATAAAATTTTATTGTTTTTGTTTATTCCCGTTATTTTGTTTACAAGTTGTATCAAGAATCCGGAAGAAGCCAAGCATAAGTTAAAAGAAATGGGGTTTGATTACAACGAAGAGTCCTTCTTTGGTGCGGTAAGAACGGTAGACAGGGAAGCGGTAACACTGTTTCTAAAAGCGGGGATGAAGGTAAACAATAAAGGGAAAGATGGCTGGACCGCTTTGATGACTGCGGCAAGCGAGGGTCTGATTGATATGGTCAAAATTCTAATAAGAGCCGGTGCGGATGTCAACCTGAAAGATGACTTTGGTAATACCGCCTTGCTCGTGGCATCATTATATGGTTACAGTCCGGTGGTGAAGGCTTTAATAAAAGCGGGTGCGGATGTTAATGCGAGAACCTTACAAGGTACCACAGCCTTAATGAGGGCTGCTGTTGGCGGGCATACCGAAGTAGTTCAAATCTTGCTTAAGTCTGGTGCCGATGTTAACGCCAAAAACGTGTTTAACTTTACGGCGTCATCCTGGGCAAATTTACAGGGCCAAAAAGAAATAGTTGGAATTCTTAAAACGGCGGGAGCAAATTAAAAGGGATATTTTAAGGTTCTAAATAGCGCAACCAAGAAGAAACCAATGAATAGGGAGGTAAAAGATCGCGGTACTCTCTTTCTTCAAGCAACCAACCTGGTCACGATTCAGAAAGAAAGCTTTTGGGGGGTGGTAAGTCTCAAGAAAACTATGGAAACTTCGTGACAATGTGCCAATTTTTGCCGATAAGAACTTTACCTCCACCGGTATGATTCCCTGGGCTGATTCAATCACAAAATCAACCTCTGCTCCTGCTTTGGTTCTCCAGTAATAAAGGTTGTTAAACGGACCCAACGATTTGATACTTTCTCCGGCAACCATATTTTCCAGAAGACTACCAAAGTCAGACCTTTCTAAAACTTCCCCAAATTGATTAAGGGGAAGATTTCGTAATCCACAGTCATAAAAAAAACATTTTCTGGCATATTTGACTTCGTTCCTTTTGTTCCTGACAAACGGAGTCAAAGTCTTAATTACGTACGTTTCTTCAAGGATGTTAAGATACTTGCTGATCGTAATCCGGTTCCCACCCAATAAAGAGCAAATCTGGGAAAGATTGATTAAACCGGCTATCTGCGCCGCAAACGTCCTGGCTAAGTTATTAAACAGAGAAAGGTTCTCCACCTTTAAGAAATCGGTAATATCTTTCTTCACGTAGGAATTATAGAGTTCATAGAGTATTTCTTCTTTATTTTTTTTGTTTTCTGCCATAAAGACACCGGGATAACCACCATGAATTGTCATTTCCATCATCTGTTCCACTAAAAACTGGCCATATATCTGTTGACGTTCTTTCCAGAGTTCAATGTTATCGGCGGTCACCTTTTCTTCAAAGAAATCGGGAGGCAACTTTTTTGAGTAGCGGACTATTTCCCGATAAGAGAGGGGGAGGAGTAAAGTTTCATACTTCCGGCCAGTTAAGAACTCTTTGGTTTTGGCTCTTATTTCCAGAGACGAGGAACCGGAAACAATCAGTTTTATCTCCGGGCAACTATCGTAAATGGCTTTGAGAAACAGCCCGGGATTCTTTAATCGTTGTATTTCGTCCAATAGTAAATATACTTTCTGCTCCTTGTTATTTTGATGACTCTCCCGGATAGCCTGGCAGAATCTAACGGGATTTTCAAAAATTGCGTAGCCTGGAAGGGTGTCCAGATTAAGATAGTGAATATATTCCGGAGACAGATTCTTCTTTGTAATTTCTATCATTAAAAGATAAAGAAGCGTTGTCTTTCCGCTTTGTCTGGGACCACACAGAACTTCGACCGCATTTTTATCCAACCTCTCAACGATATTTTTTAGGCACTCTCTGGAAACTATCTGCTCAGTGTCAATCTTTAACTCCTTAAGCATTCCCCAGAGCCCATCTGGACCTATCGTGTTGTATCTGATTCTCATTATACCCCCATTTTAACCTTTCTAATCTTACAACATTCTATACAATTAGTCAAGTTAATTTTATACAGTTAATTTTATACGAGTAATAATTGGGGGTTATGCCAACGCTTGATTAGTTCCATTGCCCAGAAAGGGAAGGAAGAAATAAGAATAACCAGGAGCCAGGCAGTCCCGCTTAAAGGCTCGGTCTTGAATACTCCCTGCAAAAACGGCACATAGACCACCGCCATCTGCAACAGGAAAGAAAAGACGCCTGCCAGTAACAGTTTTTTGTTGGTAAACAAACCTATCTTAAACAGGGATTCGGTTATATTCCGGCAGTTGAAGGAGTGGAAGAGCTGGCTGACGGCAAGGACGACAAAGGCGGCTGTCCTGGCTTCGGTAATTCCTCCCCTCTTCACAAAAAGGACAAAACAGAAAGATAGCAGGCTGCAGAAAGCGATAAAGCCACCCTGTGCCAACATTAAATACGCCTGGGTTCTGGTTACCACTTTTTCGTTGACCGGCCGGGGCGGACGTTTCATAACGTCGGATTCAATCGGCTCAACCCCTAAAGCCAGCGCGGGAAACCCATCGGTTACCAGGTTAACCCAGAGTATTTGAATCGGAAGGAGCGGGAGCGGCAGACCGAAAAGGGAGGCGACGAACATAACCAGGATTTCACCGGCATTGCAGGAGAGGAGATAATGGACGAATTTCCTGATGTTATCGTAGATGCCCCTGCCCTCTCTTACCGCGGAGACGATGGAGGCGAAGTTGTCGTCGGTGATTACCATCCCGGCGACCTCTTTGGTAACGTCGGTCCCGGTTATTCCCATCGCGCAGCCGATATCCGCCTCTTTTACCGCGGGAGCATCGTTGACCCCGTCGCCGGTCATCGCCACCACTTCGTTGTGCGCCTGCCAGGCGCGGACAATCCTTAATTTGTGTTCCGGAGAGACCCGGGCATAAACCGGAATATTCTTTACTCTTTCTTTAAGTTCCGAATCGCTCAGACGGTCTAACTCTTCTCCGGTTAAAGCCACCGACCCTTCCTCAAAGAATCCCAGATGCCGGGCAATCGCAATCGCGGTGTTCTTGTGGTCACCGGTAATCATCACGGTCTTGATGCCGGCGGTCTTACACTCTTCAATCGCTCTTTTTACCTCTTCTCTTGCCGGGTCAATCATTGCAATCAGGCCCAGGAAAGTCAAATCCCTTTCAACCAATCCGGATTCATACTGGGAAGGAAGGCTGTCCAGAACCCGGCAGGCAATCCCCAAAACCCGCATCGCGGAACCGGTTAATCCGTTGTTGACCTTAAGGATATTTTCTCTGTCTTGTTGGGTCAATCCGCGTCTCATCCCCTTTTCTTCAATGTCAACGCATCCGTTTAAAAGAACGTCCGGCGCACCCTTGACGAAAGCAACAAACCTTTCTTTCTCCCGGCGCACCACCGTCATCTTTTTCCGCTCGGAATCAAAGGGGAGTTCGTCAACGAAAGTAAACTCTTTTTCTGATTCTTCTTTCCAGAGCCCGGCTTTGGCAGACAGAGTCAAAATCGCACCCTCGGTCGGGTCACCCACAATCCGGTAGCCTCCGTTATCTTTTACCAGTTGGGCGCCATTGCACAATACGCCGGAAAGTAATACCTTACTCAGACCCGGGTAGTCTGAAGGAGTAATCGGATTTTCGTGGAGTAAAAATTCTCCTTGCGGGTCATAACCGACGCCGGTTACTTTAAATAACTGCCCATCCGCAAAGACCGCCTGGACGGTCATCTCGTTTTTGGTCAGGGTTCCGGTCTTGTCCGAACAGATAACCGTAGCGCATCCCAAGGTCTCCACCGCAGGCAGTCTTCTAATCAGGGCATTCCGCTTAATCATCCTCTGGACGCCCAAAGACAGGACGATGGTGACCACCGCGGGAAGTCCTTCCGGAATTGCCGCCACCGCTAAACTGACCGAGGTCAAAAACATATCCAGGAACCTTCCCCCGCGCAGGATACCCAACAAGAATACCATACTGACCAGGACAAAACAGAGATAGACGAGCCACTTGCCAAACTCCTCTAATTTTTTCTGCAAGGGAGTGGACTCATGCTCAATCTCCTGAATCATCCCGGCAATCTTGCCCAACTCGGTACTCATACCGGTTTCCACCACCAGAGCCTTTGCCTTACCGGAAGTGATAGAGGTCCCCAGATAAACCATATTGGCTCTGTCCGCCAGGGAAACTTCCTTTTCGTTCAAAGAATGGGAGGTCTTTATCACCGGCGTTGATTCTCCGGTGAGACTGGCTTCCTGAACGCTGAAGTTGACGCTCAGCCAGATGAGTCGGCTGTCTGCAGGAACGTGGTCGCCGGATTCTAATTCAATTATGTCGCCAGGTACCAATTCTGCAGAGGGAACGAGCAGACGTTGACTATCGCGGATAACTTTTGAGAAAGGCGCGGATAGTTTCTTTAAGGCGGATAATGACTTTTCGGCTTTATACTCCTGGATAAAACCCAGGATGGCATTTAAGATAACGATTACGATAATCGCTAACGCATCAACCCATTCTTTCAGGAAAAATGAAACTGAACTGGCACCAATCAGAACCCAGATGATAAAATCCTTAAATTGGTCAAAGAAGATGCTGAACGCGGAACGACCTTTCTTCTCTTTTAACTGGTTTAGCCCGAACTTATCCTGACGCAGGCGGGCTTCTGTGGAAGTAAGCCCCTTTTCTAAATCAGCACCAAGACCATTGATTGCTTCCTGAATACTTATTTGCCACCAGGGTTTCATCTGCTGTATTTTAGCATAGGG
>CAZVUE010000060.1:5035-7125 GCA_964630335.1 uncultured bacterium
CTTCCTGAATACTTATTTGCCACCAGGGTTTCATCTGCTGTATTTTAGCATAGGGGTTGCCGAACAATAAAGGTTTCTGGATTAAAAGGGATGGTTGTGGTAAAATAAAAAAGATGGGAAAAGAGGTGGTCTACCCGGGCAGTTTTGATCCGGTTACGTTAGGACATTTAGACTTAGTCAAACGGGCGCGGACTATCTTCGACCGGGTGGTGATTGCGATTGCGGACAATTCCGAGAAGAAACCCATCTTCAGCCGGGAAGAGAGGCTGCAGATTTTGAGAGAAATAACCCGGGATATTCCCGGGGTTGAAATTGACTATTTTTCCGGTCTTCTGGTGGACTATCTGAAGAAAAAAGGAATAAAGACAATCCTGCGGGGTCTGCGGGCGGTCTCTGATTTTGATTACGAATTTCAGATGGTACTGACCAACCGCCGGTTAGCACCCGAAATAGAAACGGTCTTCCTGATGCCGCAGGAAGACTATTTCTTCTTAAGTTCCAGTCTGATAAAGGAGATTGCCCATTTAGGGGCGGACCTCTCTGCTTTTGTACCCAAGGTAGTGGAAAGGGCACTAAAAGAAAAATTAGGAGGAAAAGTATGTCATTCCCGCGTGTAGTAAGCGGGAATCCATTAGATTCCTGCCTAATGCATGCAGGAATGACAACCAAAATGGAGGTTAACGATGCCAAATCCTTTCCGTAAACACTCCCATTCGCGCAGTGCGAAACGCCGCGGGGCAAATCGGTTGGAGATACCCGGCTTAACCAAATGCAGTAACTGCGGGGAGTTTATCTTGCCGCACCGGGTATGTCCGGATTGCGGTTATTACCGGGGCCGGCCCGTGGTAGTGATGAAAACCAAGGGTAAAGACTAATTCCCCTCACCCTTACCCTCTCCCGCAACGGGGAGAGGATTAAGGTGAGGGTCCACTTCAAAAATTATTATTATGGTGCGGGTTGCAATTGACCTGGCCGGAAGCGAAAAAGGAGCCAGGGAAGTACTGTCCGGCGCTAAAGCGGCGCTCAACGACGGCGGTTTAGAAATAACCCTGGTGGGCCAACGCGCCGCAGTGGAAGGCGAAGACCTTTCAGTCTTTTCTTTTGTGGAGGCACCGCTTGCGATACCGATGGCGGAAAAGGTCACCAGAGAACTCCTGCGCAATTCGGACAGTTCTCTATTCCAGATTGTCCGCCTGGTAAAAGAAGGTAAAGTAGACGCTGCAGTAAGCGGCGGGAACACCGCCTGTTTTGTGGCGCTGGCTACGTCCCTTCTGGGAACCGTTCCCGGTGTTGACCGACCCGGCATCGCCATCTTCCTGCCAAAAACTTCCGGTTCCACCATTCTCATTGATGCCGGCGCCAACACCACCACCATCCCAAAACATCTGGTTTCCTACGCCATAATGGGCACTTACCTCTACCGGGCAATCTTCAAGAAAGAAAATCCCGGGGTTGGTTTACTCAACGTCGGTGAAGAAGAAACGAAAGGCAACGACCTTTACCGGGAGGCGCATACACTCTTAAAAACAAATCCAAAAATAACGTTCATCGGGAATGTGGAGGGACACGATATCTTTAAGCCGAAATCTGACGTGGTGGTGGCTGACGGTTTTACCGGCAACTGTATCCTGAAAACAATAGAAGGGGTCGCGGAAGATTTTGCCGGTTTTTTGAAACAGGAAGTGACGAAAAAGGGATTGGACAAGGACCCGAAAATTACTGAACTGGTCAGTGACTCTGTCCGCCGGGCTGATTTTGCGGAGTACAGCGGCGGTTTTCTGATGGGTGTAGAAGGAATCTGCATTATCATCCACGGCCGGTCTGCGGCCGAGGCTAACCGGAAAGCCATCCTGCGCGCAAAAGAAGCGGTCAGCCAGAATCTGATGTCAAACCTGCACCACGTATTTTAGCATCCCCCTCACCTCTATCCTCTCCCACCGTGGGGAGAGGAAAAAACTTTTTAAAGATGGAGAGACTGAAACTGCGGTATTATCCAGATGCGGTCCTGCGTAAAAAAGCCGAAAAGATTAAGAATTTTGACGCTGAGATTAGAAGTCTGGCACAGGAGATGATTTCGGTAATGCAGGAAG
>CAZVUE010000061.1:0-1308 GCA_964630335.1 uncultured bacterium
CGTAGGGCAAGGCTTTAGCCTTGCAATAAGCAAACCTAAAGGTTTGCCCTACATTAGATCCTCCCTTACCGATTCAACGGTAAGGGTACCCGTGTTACACTCAGGATGACACGACCAGAAGGAGGATGTGATGGGAATGTGGATTGGTCGGGGACGTAAAGCCCGACGTTGTTACGGATTCGATGAAGTGGCGCTGGTACCAGGCAGCCGAACCATAGACCCGATGGAAGCGGATACTTCCTGGACCTTGGGTGATAAAAAGTTCAGTATTCCTATTATCGCTGCGGCGATGGATGGTGTGGTTGATGTCCGGCTGGCAGTCGAAATGAGCCGTTTAGGTGGAGTTGGGGTTCTAAATTTAGAAGGGATTCAGACCCGTTATGAAGAACCGGCTGAGATTATCGGACAGATTATTAAGGCGCCGATTAAGGAAGCGACCAGTCTTATCCAATCGTTCTATCGGGAACCGGTTAAAGAAGAACTGGTTGCCAGAAGAATTACCGAGATTAAAAAAGCCGGTGCAGTCTGTGCGGTTTCTTCAATTCCCCAAAAGGCAGAACGTCTTGGCCCGATTGCCGTGGAAGCCGGTGCGGACTTTTTTGTAGTTCAATCTACCGTAGCCAGCGTTGTCCACATTTCATCCCGGTATAAGCCGTTAAATTTAACCGATTACTGCAGCCGGATGAAAATTCCGGTGATTCTTGGCAATTGTGTTACTTACGAAGTCGCTCTGCAACTGATGGGGACCGGAGCCAGTGCCATTCTGGTTGGAATCGGACCGGGTGCTGCCTGTACTACCAGAGAGGTTTTAGGAATTGGCGTACCCCAGATTACCGCCACCTGTGATTGTGCGGCGGCCCGAGATTTCTTTTACAAGATGGAGGGCCGGTACGTTCCGATAATTACCGACGGCGGAATGACCGGAAGCGGAGACATCTGTAAAGCGATTGCGGCCGGGGCTGATGCGGTGATGGTCGGTTCAATTCTGGCTCGGGCCCATGAGGCTCCGGGTAGGGGGTTCCACTGGGGAATGGCTACTTCTGACGAGAATTTACCCCGGGGAACCCGGGTCAGCGTCGGCGTTACCGGGACCCTGAAAGAGATCCTTTTCGGCCCGGCCCGGGTGGACGATGGAAGTCAGAATTTGGTTGGTGCTCTGCGAACCGCCATGGGAAGTTTAGGCTGTCGTTTCCTGAGAGAGATGCAGTTGGTGGAAATAGCGATTGCACCGGCCATCAAAACGGAAGGGAAAATTTTTCAGAGCGCCCGGAAAGCCGCCAGACTTCTGCCGGACGCCAGCATCTCCGA
>CAZVUE010000061.1:1408-2988 GCA_964630335.1 uncultured bacterium
AAAAAAGACACCTTAATTTTAGCCACTACCTCTGACCCCAAGACCTTCAATTCTATTTTAGCCAAAGAGACCAGTTCCACAATGGTAACCGGATTTCTATTTGAAGGTCTAACCCGGACCAACGGGGTTACTATTGAGGTGGAACCAAACTTAGCGGAAAGCTGGTCCGTAAAAGAAGGGGGGCGTGTCTGGGATTTTACGTTGCGGCCCGTCCGATGGTTTGACGGTCAGCCTTTCAGCGCCGATGACGTGCTCTTCACCTTTCAGGACTTGATTTACAATCCGCAGATTCCAACCAGCAGCCGGGATATCTTTACGGTTGCCGGGCAAGAAATCAAAACAATAAAATTGTCTTCCCACAAAGTGCGATTCATTTTGCCCGCTCCTTTTGCACCGTTTTTAAGGCAATTAGGTCAGGAAGTTTTACCCAGACATCTTCTACTTTCTAAAGTAGTCAATAATCAGTTTAATACCACCTGGGGAGTGAATACACCGCCGGCCGAAATTATCGGTACCGGGCCCTTTCTCCTTTCCGGGTATCAAATAGGGGAAAAGGTGGTTTTAACAGCCAATCCGCGTTACTGGCGAAAAGATAACGAGAACCGTTCTTTACCCCGGCTGAAACGCATTGTTATTTTAATCGTTCCGGATCAGTCTGCCGAACTCTTACGATTCCTCCAGGGGGAAATCGACGTGATTGGAGTACGGGGGCAGGATTATAAGATTCTAAAACCTCTGGAAAAAAAACGGAGGTTTACTATTTATGATACCGGCCCGGCTCTGGGCGAAAATTTTCTGGTCTTTAATCAAAAGCCGGAAGCACCTATCCCTTCATATAAGTCTGCCTGGTTTCAGAATAAACTCTTTCGTCAGGCGATTTCTTACGGAGTAGACCGGACCGGTATTATCCGCAACGTTTTCGCCGGTTTGGCTTATCCCGAGTGGGGACCGATGAACGAAAGCAGTGGATACTTCTATAATCCCGGGATTAAGCAGTATCCTTATAGTCCCGCTGAGAGCCGGCGGATATTGTTAAAAGCCGGGTTTCGTTATCAGGGCGATGTTCTGTACGATAAGAATGGCAAACGGGTGGAGTTCACGCTTCTTACCAACGGTGATAATTTAGAGCGGGTTCAGATGGCTACGGTTATCTCAGACGACCTCAAAACCCTGGGGATAAAGGTTCACTTTCTGCCGGTTGACTTCAATAATATGGTGAACAGGTTGGATGTGAATTATGACTGGGAGGCGGTTATTATCGGTCTAACCGGAGGGATTGAGCCTCATAGCGGTCGTAACGTCTGGCATTCTTCCGGGCAACTGCACTTGTGGAATCCGAAACAAAAAAATCCCCAGACCGCCTGGGAGAAAGAGATAGATGAGATTTTTGAAAAAGGGGCGGTGGAGCTTAATCCTGCCAAACGCAAAGTCCTTTATGACCGATGGCAGGAGGTTATTGCGGAAGAGGTACCGGTGGTCCATCTGGTCAGTCCGGCTGCTCTGTATGCGGTGCGCAACCGGTTCGGGAATATCAAACCCACCAGTTACGGCGGTATTTTCCACAACATAGAAGAAATTTA
>CAZVUE010000061.1:3088-7085 GCA_964630335.1 uncultured bacterium
CTAATCAGATATCAAAAGAAAGGTTTGATGAGATTCGTTTCTCATCTTGATACCGAAAGGGTCTGGCGCCGGGCAATCCGCAGAGCAGATATTCCCGTGGTCCTGACCAGAGGCTTTTCTCCCAAAGAAAAATTGGAAATGGGCTATCCTCTTCCGGTCGGGTGTGAAAGCGAAGGAGAAGACCTGATTATTGACCTGGCAGAGCCTTTACCGCGGGGACCCCAATGTCAGATTGGGGCTGATGAAATCAGGATGAGACTCTCCGGAGTTTTGCCGGAGGGATTCGGGATTGTTTCGGTAACTCCTTATACTCACGGAGATTCCCTCTTCCAGCGAACCCGGGAAATTCTTTATCAGGTTCAAATCCCCCTCAATCCCCCTTTGTTAAAGGGGGAGACCCCCCTCTTTGGAAAAGAGGGGTTAGGGGAGATTTTTCGTAAGCAGACAATAACGATCCCGGTAGTAGAAGGGAAGAGTCAAAACCTATGGACGGTCCTGGGTGAGGATCTGAAAGTTTCACCGGATGAGGCAAGACTACTCAAAGTAACCCGAATTGGGATACAATATAGTAACTAAATGCAAATATCAAAAATCAAATATCAAAATGACAATGTAAAATCTAAAATCTTTAAACATTTTGAATTTTGGTATGTGGTTTTGATTTTTGCATTTTGATTTTTGGATTATAAGGAGCGTATGGCTAAGATACTGATTGATAGTGTTGGATTTGAAACCCGGGCTGCGATTATCGCCAAGGGAAGAATGGAACATTTTGAGATTGAGCGTAAAGAAAATCTCAGTCTGGCCGGCAATATCTATAAAGGCAGGGTGGTTCGGGTACTGCCGGCTTTAAATGCCGCTTTTTTAAACATCGGAGAGAGCCGGGAAGTATTTCTTCCTTTGACCGACCTTTATGAATTTGCACCTTATCAGGAGGAGATGGCTGAAGAGGTAACAAAGAAAGGTACCCATTCGTCCCGGCTTAAAGTTAAACCGAAAGAGGATGTTCTGGTTCAGGTGGTTAAGAATGCTATCGGGACCAAAGCACCGAAAGTGACCGCGAATCATATTTCATTAGCCGGACACCTGCTGGTCCTGTTGCCTCAGGATGAAATAAGAAGAACAATTTCCCGCCGTATCACTTCGTCAACCGAAAGGGAACGTCTTTTAACGACCGTGAGCAACTTCCTACCGCCGGAATTCGGTTTTATTATCAGGACCTCGGCAGAAAGATGTTCCGAACGGGTACTCAGGGCAGAAGCGGAAAGGTTGCGGAAGACCTGGGAGGGGATAAGACTTGGGTTTCAGAATAATGCGGCACCAACCTGTCTCTACGTTGAACTTCGGCTCCATCTCCGGATATTACGCGATTATTTTACTCCGGAGATAAGCGAGGTGCTGGTTGATTCGCCAGTGGTTTTACGAGATTGTCGGCGCCATTTGGTTCAGTTTGGCATTGACGGCCGGAAAGTGCAATTACATCAGGAAAAGGTACCTCTCTTTACAAAATTAGGGGTGGATGATACGATTGAGAAGGCTTTAAACCGGACCGTTCCTCTTAAAGGAGGCGGATACCTTATTATCGAAGAGACAGAGGCGTTATGCGCAATTGACGTCAACAGCGGTCGTACCGGTGGTGAGGACTACCGGAGTATGATTTTGCGTACCAACCTTCTGGCAGCGGAAGAGATTGCCTGGCAGTTACGGCTCCGGAATTTAGGAGGTCTAATCGTGGTCGATTTTATCGATATGGACCGCGGTGATGACCGCCGGAAAGTCTATCAGGCATTTGAGAAAGCGCTGGAACCGGATAAGGCTCGGATTAAGGTCCTTAAGGTTTCACGTCTGGGGCTGGTTGAAATGACCCGGCAGCGTACCCGTGAAAGTTTGCGCGATTATTTAGTTGACGATTGTCCTGCCTGCCGGGGTCAGGGAAAGATTCTTTCTGTCGAGACAACGGCTGGCCAATTGCGCAGGAGTTTACAGATTGAATTTTCGTCCCGGCGTCGTTTCCTGGGACGATACTATCCCCGGAAGAAGACGGACGTGAAGGTTTCTCCCCAGTTTGCGCAGTATCTTAAAGAAAATTTCAACCGGTTCTTTCCCGAACGTTTTTATCAGAACGGGATAAACATAGTACCCGACCCGAATTTAGGACCGAACCAGTTTAAAATTGAAGGCGAAAATCAATGAGACTGCAGAAACATTGCCGATTGCAGAAAGGAGTGAATAGAATTCTTGCCTCCGGCAGGATGGGGTTATCATTCCTGGAATTGAAGATTATTATCTTAGAGCCCGGTGAAAAATACCGGGAGAGGCCGAAAGAGAAAGAAGGAGTTCTGGTTGTTCTTTCGGGAAAATGCCGGCTGGACACCCCCTACCTTGATGGTAGGGGACCCGCATCTCTTTCCGGAGAATTGGGTTCGCGCAAAGACGTTTTCAGCGGACCACCTGCCGGCGCTTATTTAGGTTCCGGTTCTTCTTTTTTCATTACCGCGCAGACCCAATTGGAAATAGCGCTCTTCCAGAGTCAGACGTCTCTTTCCTTGCCTTCCTATATCGTTAAGGAAGAGACGTTAAAACCGGAAATACGGGGTGGTATTTCCTTTACGCGGCGGGTGACCGACGTGGTGGGAATTAACAGTCCGGCAGTCCGTCTAATCATCGGTGAGACCATTAACGAAGCAGGCAACTGGAGTAGTTATCCTTCCCACAAGCATGACCGTGATAAGATGCCGGAAGAGAGTTTACTGGAAGAGGTGTATCTCTTCCGGTTTAAACCCTCAGCCGGTTTTGGTCTGATGCGTATCTATACCGAAGACGGCGGTTTGGACAAGACGCTCTTGCTCCGTCACAACGACCTGGTATCAATTCCCAAAGGATACCATCCGGTTGTAGCGGCGCCCGGCTACCATCTGTACTATCTCTGGGCTCTGGCGGGACCAAAGCGGATAATGAAGATTTATGAAGACCCGGAACATAGCTGGGTCAATCAAAAATAATGTAAACATCAAAAATCAAAATGCAAAATGTAGGGGAGATACTTAAAAGTATCCAAGGAAAGAAGATTCTGGTAGTGGGGGATTTAATGCTGGATAGGTATCTTTTTGGAAAGGTGGAGCGGATTTCCCCTGAAGCCCCGGTGCCAATCTTCCTTGCGGGGAGAGAAGAAGTGCGGGCTGGAGGCGCGGGTAACGTTGCCAATAATATTAAAGGATTAGGTGGACGTAGCACCGTCATTAGTTTTCTGGGAAAAGATACGGAATCTTCCCGTTTGAAACGGCTCCTGGAAAAACAGGGAGTGGAGTTATTGACTATTGAGATACCTTCGTTACCTACGTCTGCCAAAACCCGGGTTATGGCGCGTAACCAGCAGTTGCTTCGTATCGACCAGGAAGATACCAGACAGGCTTTCTCTAACGGGGTCACCCAAAGATTCGTCGCCTTAATAAAAGAAGCGTTGCCGAAGTTTGACGCACTCATTATCTCTGATTACGGGAAGGGGGTCATTAACCAAAGAGTCCTGAACAAAATTCTTCCGTGTCTCCCTACCTTGATGGTAGGGGACCCGCGTAAAAGCAATAAGATAGTGACCGTTGACCCAAAGGTGGAAAATTTTTTGGAGTACCGGGGTGTGGATTCGTTAACACCCAATTTGGATGAAGCCAGTGCGGGAATGAGAGTGGAAAGACCCAAATCTCAGAAAGCGGTGGAGGTCTTGGGCTTTCAAATCATCAGAAGACTAAAAGCAAAAAGTCTTTTGATTACCCAGGGCGCAGAAGGAATGACTCTTTTTCAGGCAGGCTCTGCCACTCATATTCCCACCGCCGCCCAGGAAGTTTTTGACGTAACCGGAGCGGGGGATACGGTAATTGCTGCTTTTACCTTGGCCCTTACCGCAGGGTTCTCTCTATTGGATTCTGCGGAATTTGCCAACTTAGCCGCCGGTATCGTAGTGAGTAAATTAGGTGCAGCCTCAGTGACTCCCCAGGAAATT
>CAZVUE010000062.1:0-2389 GCA_964630335.1 uncultured bacterium
ATGACGTTTTGACTACCGGTGCCACCCTGAACGTCTGCCGTAACACCCTCCTTTCTGCCGGTGCGTCTGAAGTCTTCGGTATCGCCTTAGCCCGTGATTAAGTTGACATTCCCCCCAAGAATTTGGTAGAATTATTATTTAAAATCTGGTAAATCCCCAGTAAACACCGTTCCTCTCTGTCATTCCTGCATGCTTTTGGCAGGAATCCATACAAAATTTGGATTCCTGTTTACTATCCACAGGAATGACACCTACTTCACTGGGGATTTACAAAATTAGGAGGATTTTGTATGGTAAAGATTGGAATTAATGGGTTTGGAAGGATTGGAAGGTTGGTATTGAAGGCGGCTTTTGCCAAAAAAGTTTCGGAGTTGGAATTTGTGGCGGTTAACGACCTTACCGACAGTAAGACACTGGCACATCTTTTCAAATATGATTCCACTTTTGGGGTTTACCCCGGTGAAGTCTCGGAGAAAGACGGTGCCTTGGTAATAGACGGGAAGACAATTAAGGTTGTATCCGAAAAGGACCCGGCTTTACTGCCCTGGAAAGATTTAGGCGTAGACGTTGCGGTGGAATCAACCGGCCGGTTCACCGAAGCGGAAAAAGCAAAAGCCCACCTGAGCGCCGGAGCCAAAAAAGTGATTATTTCCGCACCGGCCAAAGGTGAAGACGTTACGCTGGTGATGGGTGTAAATGAGGCGATGTACAATCCCACCCAGCACCACATTTTGTCCAACGCCTCCTGTACGACCAATTGTTTAGCGCCGGTGGCTAAGGTATTGATTGAGAACTTTGGTATCCAGAAAGGTTTAATGACCACCATCCATTCGTATACCAACGACCAGGTAATCCTTGACTTCCCGCACAAAGATTTACGCAGAGCCAGAGCCGCGGGTCTTTCCATGATTCCCACCACTACCGGTGCGGCCCGGGCGATTGGCTCGGTTATCCCTGCTTTGAAAGGTAAGATGGACGGACTTTCCATCCGGGTACCAACGCCGAACGTATCCCTGGTTGATTTAGTGGTACTTACCGAAAAGGCGACAACCAAAGAAGAAGTAAATGCCGCGTTCAAAAAAGCGTCTGCCGGTCCCCTGGGCACTTACCTGGCTTACACCGAAGAACCTTTGGTCTCGCGGGACTTTAACGGCAACGAAAAATCCGCTATTGTTGATGGTCTCTGCACCAGCGTACTTGACGGCAATCTGGTCAAGGTGATGGCCTGGTACGACAATGAGTGGGGTTATTCCTGCCGGGTAGTGGATTTGATTAAATATATCACCGATAAACTGTAGGGGGTTGACACCTAAGGGGGTCCGATGGCAAGGGTGAAAGGGGTTGAAGACTTAAAGGATGTCGCCGGCAAGCGTATCTTTGTCCGGGTAGACTTCAACGTGCCGATGGCAGAGGGCAGGATTACTGATGATACGCGAATTACCGCATCCTTGCCTACGATAAATTATCTCTCCGGTAACGGAGCCCGGCTTATTCTGGCTTCTCACCTGGGCCGGCCCAAAGGGAAAAGGGTCCCGGAGATGTCTCTTTCTCCAATTGCCAAACATCTTTCCAACCTCATCAAGAAAGAAGTGAAGATGGCTTCCGGATGCATCGGTCCGGAAGTAGAAGTACTGGTCAAAAATCTAAAAGATGGCGAAATCAGTCTTTTGGAAAATTTGCGGTACTACCCGGAAGAGGAGGCGAATGATGCGGTCTTTGCCCGGAATCTGGCTTCTCTGGCTGAGTGTTACGTGAACGATGCCTTTGGTACCAGCCATCGGGCTCATGCTTCCACCTATGGCGTTCCCGCGGTCTTAAAACCCGCGGCGGCCGGATTTTTGCTGAAAAAAGAGATTGAAAATTTAAGCAAACTTCTCGCCAGCCCGGCGAAACCGTTTCTTTTGATATTGGGCGGTGCCAAGGTTTCGGATAAGATCGGGATTATCGAAAAACTTTTGCCCCTGGTTGATATGGTTACCTTGGGTGGAGCGTTAGCCTATACCTTTGTCAAAGCGAAGAACTGGCCGGTGGGAAATTCCCTGGTAGATGAGGAACATATCCCCCTGGCGAAGGCGATTATAAAAAAGACCTATGAGTTGCATCTCTACGATTTTCACACACCTCTGGACCACATCATCGCCGATAAGGTGGCACCGGATGCCAAGTATCTGACTACGGAACGGGGTACCATTCCGCCCAACTGGATCGGAGTGGATATCGGACCCCAGGCGGTTGCCGAATATCAGGATTGTATTAAACGGGCAAAGACCATTTTCTGGAACGGGCCGATGGGTATTTTTGAGATTGAACAATTTTCCGCCGGAACCATGGCTATTGCCAGAGCGGTTGCCGAAGCGGATGCTTTTACCGTGGTGGGCGGCGGGGATTC
>CAZVUE010000062.1:2489-4248 GCA_964630335.1 uncultured bacterium
GGACCGGGAGATTGTTTTGTGTCCGCCTTTTCCTGCTCTATACGCAGTAAAAGAAGAGATTGAAGGTTCGAACATCGGTCTGGGTGCTCAGAATATCTATCCGAAAGAAGAAGGGGCTTTTACCGGTGAGGTTTCGCCTTTAATGTTGCAAGAATTGGGTGTTTCATACGTTATCATCGGTCATTCGGAGCGGAGGCAGTACTTTAAGGAAGAAGACGGGTTTATTAACCAGAAGGTACTGATAGCATTAAAATATGGGCTAAAACCAATTCTTTGCGTGGGTGAGACCCTGAACGAAAGAGAAGCCAACCTTACCAAAGATAAGATAAAGACTCAACTATTAGGCGGGCTGAAAGAGGTTTCGTTTAAAGAGCCTTCGGCTCTGGTTATTGCCTATGAGCCGGTCTGGGCAATCGGTACCGGTCGTAACGCCACCCCCCAGCAGGCACAGGAAGTACACCGGTTTATCCGGCAGTGGCTTGGTGAAAGGTTTGGAGAGAAAACTGCCGGAGATATTCGGATTCAATACGGCGGGAGTGTCAAGCCGGAAAATGTTGCCTCGCTGATGACCGAACCGGACATTGATGGTGCTCTGGTTGGTGGTGCCAGTCTTTCCGCGGATTCCTTTTTAGCCATTGCCGGTGGTTGACGGTGGTTGAACAGGGTGAGGTTTTTCAAAAAGAAGGCAAGAAAGTTTTCATCCGGGTAACGAAACCGGTTGCCTGCGAAAAGTGTGGTTTTTGTCCGGAGAAAAATAGGGGGGTGCTGGAATTAGAAGAACCAGGTTTAGAGAAGGGAGACCAGGTCGAAATTGAAATTCCGGACAGAGAACTTGTTAAGATTTCTTTAACCCTTTATTTGATTCCCACCGGTGCATTTGTTGTGGGATTGATGTTGGGTTTGGTATTTTTACCGGAAGGGTGGGGTAGTCTTGGAATTGGGCTTATCTTTCTGTTCCTTTCTTCTCTGGCCGTACGTTTTTACAGCCGGAGAAAAAAACCTGGGTTACTGATTAAAAAGATATAAATATTTGAAATGTAGGGCAAACCTTTAGGTTTGCTGAAATGTAGGGGCTCAATTTATTGAGCCCGAGAAATATCGGAGAGGTTTAAGATGCGGGAACAGGTAGAAAGTGCCCTCAACGAAGTTCGTGAACTCCTCAGGTTGGAAGGTGGAGACGTGGAACTGGTGGAGGTTACCGAAGACGGTACCGTTAAGGTACGGTTAATGGGAGCCTGCGGACACTGTCCTTTTGCCGCTTTCACTTTGAAGATGCGGGTGGAGAAGATGGTTAAGGACAAAGTTCCCGAAGTAAAGTCGGTTGAGATGGCGTAATGTAATACCGCAAACCTAAAGGTTTGCCCTACGTTCTGTAGGGCAAGGCTTTAGCCTTGCAATATGATAATTTAATAATATGCTGCGGGCGTTTTGTAAATCGAAGATTCAGGGATTAACCGTTACCAGGACTGACCTTAACTATCCCGGCAGTGTCACGATTGATTCGGTACTTGCCGGAAAAGCCGATATTCTCCCCAACGAGATGGTTCAGGTGCTGAACCTTGCCAACGGTGTGCGGATTGAGACATACTACATTTCCGGAGAACCGGATAAAGGCGAAGTCTGTCTTAACGGAGCCGCAGCCCGTTGGTTTCAAACCGGAGACCGTATAATAGTTCTTTCCACCGCTTTCTATTCTGAAGAGGAGATAACTAACTTTAAGCCAAAGGTTATTATCACCGATGAAAAGAATAGGTTCGTT
>CAZVUE010000062.1:4348-7046 GCA_964630335.1 uncultured bacterium
CTGCGGTTTGGGCTTTTGTAGGAGGCACCCTCTTTCTTTTTGCCTATCCTCCCTTTAGTTGTTCCTACTTAGCGTGGTTTGGTTTAATTCCCATCCTTTTTCTTACCCGCCAGAGGTATCCTTTTTGGTCCGGGTATGTCTGGGGGTTGTCCTTTTTCGGTCTGGGACTCGGCTGGCTTAGTCGTCTTTCCGGAATCGGCTGGTTTGTGCTGGTTCTGTACCTTTCGCTCTATCCGGCTCTTTTCTTTTTTCTGGTGAAAAATGTTAAGGGCCGGATGTGGGAATTATGGGCTGCTTCCCTTGGTGTTATTTTGGAATTTATTGGGGCGAATCTCTTTACGGGATTTCCCTGGCTGAGTCTGGCTATTACCCAGTACGCGGTTGGACCGATTCTGTCAATAGCCTCCGCAGGCGGTTCTTACCTCATCTCTTTTTTAGTCCTTCTGATGAATCTGTCCCTCTTTTCTCTTTTCTTTTACCGACGGAAATGCAGCACTGTCTTTACACTTTTATTAACCGGTTTTTTGTTGATTCTGGGAAGGATTCAATCTACCCCCAGGCATTTCTCTTCCCAGAATTCAGGGGCTGGTTTCAAATTTGCCGCGGTTCAGGCTAATGTACCATCGTCCTTACGCCGGGAAGGTCCGGAACTGGAACCATACCTGCAGGTTACGGAAGGTTTGTCGGAAAAGGTTGACCTGATACTCTGGCCCGAAACAACCTTTATTACTGAGGGTGGTTATCTTCCTGATTCGGTTGGTAAACTCCTGAGAGATAAGAATTGTTATCTTTTGGCCGGAGTTTTAGAGAATAAAGGAGAGGATTGGTACAACAGTGCAATTCTTTATGCGCCGGATGGAAAGGTATCCGGGACCTATCAGAAACAGCACCTGGTTCCCTACGGTGAATTCACGCCGGGACGCAGTCTGCCGTTGGTCCGGTTTTTAGTGGAGCGGCAGGCCGGTTTTTTGCCGGATTTGAAAAGAGGCACACAGCCTTCTTTGATGGCGGTTAAAGGAATACCGCTGACGGTCCTTATCTGTTATGAAGATGTTTTTTCGGAAGAGGTAGCACCCCAGACAGTTACGGATGCGGTCTTGGTCGTTTTGACCAACGATTCCTGGTTAGGTCTTATGGGAGGTTCTCAACACTTTGCTTCTGCGGCATTACGTTCTGCCGAAAACGGTACCTGTCTGATACGAACCGCTAACACCGGAATTTCCGCTTATTTTGACCGGACCGGCAGGGTCATAGACAGAATTGCTCCGCGGCGGTCAGGGGTACTAATCGGTTATGTGACAAAAGGGTCCGGGCAGACTTTTTACCGGCGTTTTCCGTTTCTTTTCCCGTTGATATCTCTGGTTTTTTCGGTCATTTTGTTGCCTGTGAAAAGGAGAAGACGATGAGGAATAAGGGTTCAAAACAGGAACAGATTTCAGAATTGGAAAAGGTATTGGGGTATGTTTTTAAAAATAAAGGGCGTCTGATGGAAGCGCTGACCCACCCTTCGTTCGCTTTTGAGAATAACCTTCCTTCCAATCAACGTCTGGAATTTTTGGGTGATGCGGTTCTTTCGCTGGTAGTGGCGGAGGAATTGTTTGAGTCTTTCCCGCAAGCGCCGGAGGGATTGCTTACTCAGCGTCGGGCCGATATAGTGCAGGGAAAATCTTTAACCGTTATTTCCCGGCGGTTGGGTCTGGGTAAATTTTTGCGCCTGGGAAAAGGAGAAGAGAAACAGGGCGGACGTAAGACACCCTCCAATTTAGCCAATGTTTTGGAAGCGATTATCGGCGCGCTCTATCTGGACAGTGGTATCAGAGCCAGCCGCGTCTTTATCAAACAGCACTTCTTTGGCAAGAAAACCAGGCATACCTCTCTATAATCGGCGGGTGTTAATTTCCTGCTCGGCAATTGAGATAAGGTTGGTAACCGTCCAGTAAAGCATAAGGCCGGCCGGTAGGTTGTAGAGAAATACGGTGAGCATCACCGGCATGAGAAAAGTCATCATTTTCTGCTGTTCGGCAGCCATACCGGTTGTACCGGCTGAGGAGAGTTTCTGCTGGAAGAACATAGTACCGCCCATAAGAAAGGGGAGAAGATTGACGGGGAATTCTCCCCCCCGCAGATTTAAGGCAAAAAGTTTGTCCGGCATAGAAAGGTCGTTTATCCAGAGGCAAAATTTTGCTCCCCGCAGGACGATGGCGGTCCGGAGCAGGATGAAGATAGAGATGAAGATGGGAACCTGGACCAGCATCGGCAAACAACCGGAAAGGGGATTGATTCGGTACTGACGGTAGATGCCGAAAATCTCTTTTTGCATCGCCTGAGGATTATTTTTGTATTTTTTAGAAAGGTCCTTCATGTAGGGTTGCAGTTTTTGCATTGTTTTCATCGTACGCAGACTAACCCTGGTCAGGGGAAAAAAGACGATTTTAAAGAGAAATGTTAAAAGGATGATTGCCACACCCCAGTTTGGGAGCAGACGGTGAAAGAAGGTAAGGATGCCCAGAATAAAACGGCTTAAAGCCACTATCGGTCCGGTGGGCAGGATTTCTCCAATATCAACTCCTTCCTTAGTCAGGACCTGATGGTCCGCCGGTCCGGAATAGAAGTAGAAGTTTTCTTTTGACTGACCCGGCTTAAGGATAAAAGAGGAAACCACTTTTCCGGCTGTTCCTTCAGAAATAGTTGCGTCTAA
>CAZVUE010000063.1:0-7041 GCA_964630335.1 uncultured bacterium
TTTCCACCTTTTGGTTTTTGCCTACAACATCGTCAACTGGTTCAAAAGACTCTGCCTACCGCCACGATTTCGGAATGCCACCCTGGAGACCATCCGGACAGAGTTTCTGGTCTTACCAGCCAGATTGGTCAAAACAGACAACCGAAACATACTCAAATTGCCAGCAGAATATATCTCCAAACAAACAATGGAACATATTATTGAGAAAATTAAAAAGATAAAACCTTTATGATTTTTTATCAATTTGCTGAAAATTTTAGAAATGAGGCTTTGAAATTCCCAATGTTTTCGCGGTTCTCTGATTTTAGGTATCATTTTTCACGCTTTTTTCAGGTAATAAGAGATTGCCACGTCACAAACTACGTTCCTCGCAACGACAAATGGCGTCGGATTGCTTCGCAAAAAGCGCTCGCAATGACAGAAAATTAGGTTTTGAAGCGGTGCGGAGCGCGTTTTTCCCAGGCGATGACGATGGCAGAGGCGATGAAAATGGAGGAGTAGGTTCCGGTAATTAAACCGACGATAATGGTAAAGGCGAAGGTGTGGAGGACCGGTCCGCCCCAGATGAAAAGGCTGACCGCGATAAGAAGCGTGGTGAAGCCGGTGATGATGGTCCGGGGAAGGGTTTCGTTGATGGAGCGGTTGAAAACGTCTTCGGGCTTGTCAACTTTCCGTAAACCGCGGAGGTTTTCCCGGATACGGTCAAAGATAACCACGGTGTCGTTAACCGAATATCCTAAAATGGTCAGGAAAGCGGCGATAACCAGACTGTCTATCTGACGGCCGGTCGCAGCCAGAAAGGCTAAGGTTACCAGAAGGTCGTGGACGATAGCGATGATGGCTCCCACACCAAAGCGGAATTCGAAACGGACCGCGATATAGAGCAGAATGCCTATGGTCGCCAAAAGGCAAGCAAGAGCGGTCTGCTTCCGGATGGTCTGGCCCATCGTCGGGCTCACCTGTTCTTCACCTAAAATCTCTATCGTCTGGTTCGGAAAACTGTTTTTGATGATGGGAATGAGTTCGCTGCCGCCTTTTTTAGTCTTGATGATTATTTTTTTACCTTCCTCGCCCACTTTTTGGAGAGAAACGTCTGAGTACCCCTGGCTGATTAAGAGATTGCGTATGGCACCGATATCTATCGGCTGGCTGAACTGCAACTGGGTAAGATAACCGCCGGTGAAGTCAAAGGAGAGCAGGGACGGTCCCCGCATGAAGGTAATCACTAATCCGGCTACGGTGATGGCGGTTGAGAGGATAAAGAAGATGCCTCTCTTACCCATAAAGTCAAAGTTTGGAGTACGGCGAAAAATATTCATAGAGATTCCTTTGGATTCCTGCTTAATACACGCAGGAATGACAATGGGCCTGCCCCTGCATGCATTAGGCAGGGGTTAGCCGATGCGTAATTTTTTAACCGGGAACTTGAACAAAACCAGGTTGTAGATTAGCCTGGTAACGATGACCGCAGTAAATAGGTTAGCCAGAATACCCAGGGTTAAGGTCAAGCCGAATCCTTTGACCGAGCCTTTGCCCAACAGAAAGAGGGCGATTGCCGCGATGACCGTGGTCAGGTTGGAATCAATGATTGCCACTAACGCTCTTTCGTAACCCCGGTCTAAAGCCGCCCGGATGGTTTTTCCGGCACGCAACTCTTCCCGGATTCTTTCAAAGATTAAGACGTTGGCGTCAACCGCCATCCCGACCGTCAGGGCAATACCGGCAATACCCGGCAGGGTCAGGGTAGCCCGGAAATAGGCTAAGAACCCTAAGAGAATCAGGATGTTGAGCGCTAAAGCAAAATCAGCCACCAGACCGCCGGCGGTGTAATATAACAACATAAAGGCAACGACCATTATTGAACCCATCAGACTCGCTTTGATGCCGCTGTTGATAGAATCGCGACCTAATGCCGGACCTACCACGGTACGGTCTATCACCTCAATCTTGGCGGGCAGCGCGCCGGCATCAAGAATCTTGGCTAAGGTATCCGCTTCCTGAGTGGTGAAACGTCCGGAGATTTGTGCCCGGCCGCCGGGTATGCGTTCCCGGATGACCGGTGCCGACTGGATAATTCCGTCCAGAACAATCGCTAACCTCCGGTTGACGTTGGTGGCGGTAATCTCGGCGAACTTCTTGCCCGCCGCGGAGTTGAACTCCAGGTCTACCACGGGAAGCGCACCTTCCGCGTAGCCTAAGCGGGCATTCTTCAGGTCCTGTCCGGTCAGGAGGGGTTCAGCCTGAATCAGGAAAGGTGCGGAAGGCTGAGAAATTCCCCGGGTATCCTTTTCGTACTCGTAGAGCAGCTGATAACCTGCCGGAACGTTGCCGGCTAACGCTTCTTTCGTCAGGTCAGGGTTATCTTCTACCAATTTAAACTCAAGGAAGGCGGTCTTGCCTAAAACTTCTAAGGCACGTTCCGAATTTTCAATCCCCGGTAGTTGGACCATAATCCGGTCAGCACCCACTTTTTGAAGAAGCGGTTCCGCAACGCCTAATGAGTCCACCCGGTTGCGGATTATTTCCATAGTCCGGTCAGTAAGATTAGTGGCGGAGACGTTGGCGGTTTCTATGGGGGATTTAACCTGGAGGACTAACTGCATCCCGCCCTGTAAATCCAGGCCCAACTTTACTTTATCTTTGGGCGGCCAGAATGCCCAGAAGGATAAGCCAATTATTGCCAGAACCCCAACTAATCTGAAATATAAACCCTTCATTTTTTCGCCTTCCCCCTCACCTTAATCCTCTCCCTTTGAGGGGAGAGGGGGGGGTGAGGGTGCATCTTTAGTTTTCGATAAAAACAGGTCGGTCTACCGGTATGGCAGGCCGGTCCTTTCTGTCTGACCCGGTAAAGCACCGCATCTTCATCGCAATCAACCAGAATTTCGGTTACTTCCTGTTCGTTCCCGCTGGTCTCGCCTTTCTGCCATAACTTCTGCCGGGAACGTGAAAAATAATAAGCCTTTCCGGTTTGGAGTGTTTTTTGCAGTGCTTCCTGGTTAGCGTAGGCAAGCATCAGGACCTCACCGTTAATACCCTGGGTTACCACCGGTACCAGTCTCCCTGTTCCTTTGAACTTAATTTCTTTGGTGCTTACTTCTGCCATAATAATTCTTTATTATATCCCAATATTGGCGACCGCGTCAAAATAGGGTTTCAGTGCCGGGTAAATCTTACGGAATACCTGGTAACTCTGGCGATAAATTTTATTTTTTTCTTTGTCCGGTTGAAATCGTTCTTTAGTCCGTACCATTTTTTGGCAGGCTTCGGGAACGCTTTTATAAAATCTTGCGCCCACCGTAGCCAGAATGGCGGAACCTAAAGCGGTGGTATCCGGGTTTTCGGTGCGCGCCACCTCTTTTTCAAAGATATCGGCAACGAGCTGGCACCACAGGTCCGAACGGGCACCACCGCCGGAGATACGAACTTCTTTGATGGGAAGGTTCAGTTCCTGCATAATTTCAACGGTATCCTTCAGGGCAAAGGTTACGCCTTCCAGGACCGCCCGGATAAAGTACGCCCTGGTATGCCGGCTGGTGGCACCAAAAAATGTTGCCCGTGCCAAAGGATTGGCATGGGGAGTACGCTCTCCGGTTAAGTAAGGAAGGAAGACCATTCCTTCCGCGCCGGCCGGTACTTTTCCTGCTTCTTCGGTCATCAGTTCGTAAGGGTCTTTGCCTTCCTTTTTCGCCTGTCTGATTTCAGGAACGCAGAAGTTGTCCCGGAACCAACGGAGGGAACCACCTGCCGAGAGGGTACAACCCATCAGGTGCCAGGTTCCCGGAACCGCATGGCACATTGCGTGGATTCTACCGAGCCGGTCCTTGCGTACCCGGTCGGAGAAGGCAAAGACCACACCGGACGTCCCTAATGTTGCCGAGATAATCCCCTCCGATACAACTCCGTTCCCGCAGCCACTGGCTGCCTGGTCTCCGGCACCCGCAACCACCGGAATGTTTTCCGGCAAGTCAGTGAGGCGCGCCACCTCAGGAGTAATCTTGCCAATAACCTCCGGTGATTCAAAGACCGCCGGAAGCCAATCTTTTTTAATCTGAAGGATGTCCAGAACTTCCTGAGACCACTTCCTTTCTGTAATGTCAAAGAGGCTGGTTCCGGAATTGTCGGTAACTTCAGAGGCAAAAACGCCGGTGAGTTTATAACGTATGTAATCTTTTGGCAAAAGTATCCGGGCTACTTTGCGGTAAGATTCAGGCTCATTTTTTCGTAACCAGATAATTTTGGGTGCGGTGAATCCGGTGAAGACCGGGTTGCCGGTAATCCGGATTATCCGTTCCCGGCCTATTCGTTCTTCAATCTCTTTTACCTCTTCGCCGGTGCGCTGGTCGCACCACAGAATTGCCGGTCGGATGACCTGGTCATCTTTGTCTAAGAATACTGAACCGTGCATCTGTCCGGTTAATCCCAAACCGGATAATGTTCCTTTCCTTCGGTTTCGTTCCGAAATTGTCCGACAGGTTTTAATAGTGGCTGCCCACCAATCTTCCGGATTCTGTTCTGCCCAGAGGGGTTTGGGCGTGAGAAGGGGGTACTTTTCCGTGGTTTGGTCAGACACATTGCCGTCAGTGTCAACCAGAAGGGCTTTGACACCGCTTGTACCGACATCAATCCCCAAAAATAGTTCCTTTGCCATCGTAAATGGAAATTGCCAAAAGCAGATAAATATTATATCATATTTAAATAACGGAGGATTTATGCTGATTATCGGAGAACGGATTAACGCGACCCGCAAGCGAATCGCTGAGGCGCTGAGAGCGCGTGATAAATCTTTAATTCAAAAGGAAGCACAGGCTCAGGTATCCGCGGGCGCTTCTTATCTTGACCTCAACGCGGGTTTAGGTACCGGAGACGAAACTGAGGGCTTACGCTGGTTGGTAGAGGTGGTTCAGGAGGCAGGTTATACTGACCTCTGCCTTGACAGCGCTAATTCCAAGTCTTTAGAGGCATCTCTGCCCCTGGTCAAAGGCAAAGTAATGGTTAATTCCATCAACGGAGAAAAGTCAAAGATGGAAGCGATGCTTCCTTTGATGGGAGGTTATACCGGCAAGGTTATCGGCTTAACGATGGACGACCGGGGTATCCCTTCAGATGTGGCTACCCGTCTGGAGGTTGCGGAGAAGATTATTACCGGTCTCACCGGTTGCGGTGTAAAGATAGAGGATATCTATCTTGACCCTTTGGTTCAGCCGGTAGGGACTGACCCAAATAACGGCTTAACCTTTCTGGAAGCCGTCAGCGCCATTAAGAAGAAATTTCCCGGAGTTAAGACCACCTGCGGTCTTTCTAACGTCTCTTTTGGTTTGCCGGAACGCCGGATACTCAACCGATATTTTTTGACCCTGGCAATTGGTGCCGGACTTGATTCGGCTTTGATTGACCCGACCGACCAGGATATGCTCACCGCGGTCTTTGCCACCGAAGGACTTTTGGGCATTGACCAGTTTTGCATGGGATACCTCACCGCCTTCCGCGGAGGCAAAATAAAATAACGTTTCGGGGCGTAGCGCAGCCTGGTAGCGCACCTGAATGGGGTTCAGGTGGTCGCTGGTTCGAATCCAGTCGCCCCGACCGTGAACCAGAGCGAAGCACGGTTCACGGCCATGAAGCGTGTGCGCAGCACTCTGCTTCATGGCTAATCAAAGTTTCTTGTTTGAGATAAATTTAGCGACTATGGCCAAACCGGGTAATCCGGATTTAGCGGAGCAGATTCGCCGGGTCAATCAGATGTCCCATCTGAATGAGGCGGAACGGGACCACCTGATTGGCGAGTTAATTAAGCAATCCGCCAATCAGCAGGGAAGTTTCGGAGCCCGCAATATCGGCGCGTACCTAACCAGCATTCTTCTTCCACCCTTAGGTTATTTTATCGGCGGCCACTACCTGTTACGCTACGGTGAGGAGAGATTAAAGCCCGCCATTATCTGTATGGTGCTGACCACCGTTTCTCTTGTAGTCCAGATTCTGCTTTTCCGTAAAATCCTTACCTCTTTACTGTCAAGTTTTTCTTTCCCTTCCGTCCCTTGACTTCTTACCATAATTTGTGGTAATATTACCATATATTATGGTAAATATCGGTAAGAGAGGTGAGGACTATGTTGGAATCCTTATTAGGTAATAAGACGATAGAAAAAACACTGTTTTTTTTAGAAACCTATGAACAGGGTTACCCCAAAGGAATTTCTAAAACGTTTTCTATCCCGGTCAATGGTATCCAACAACAACTAAAACGTTTGGAAGACGGCGGAATTGTCGTAAGTTCTATTCAGGGAAAAACAAGATTATACAAGTTCAATCCAAGATATCCTTTTCTCAAGGAATTGAAACTATTATTGCAAAAAGCGATGGAATTCATTTCTGAAGGAGAATTAGAAAAATATTACAGAAAAAGAACCAGGCCAAGGAGAAAAGGTAAACCATCATGAAAATAAACTGGGAAAATATTAACATTGAAAACCTGGCCGCTATAATTTGCGAGTTTTTAGAAAAGAATAACATTAAAACCACTTTGGTCGGTGGAGCCTGTGTCTCAATTTATACTAAAAATAAATATCTTTCCTCTGATCTGGATTTTGTTACCGAGAGTTCTATCAGAGAATTAATCCCGATATTTAATCAGATTGGATTCAAAAGGAAGAGTGGCCGTCATTTTGAAAACCCCCGTTGTAATTTCTTCATAGAATTTCCTGCTCCACCATTGAGTATTGGCAATGAACCGGTAACGAAATTTAATTTCATAAAAACAAAATATGGGACAATACGGCTGTTAACACCTACGGATTGTGTTAAAGACCGACTCGCGGCTTATTTTTTCTGGAACGACCCGCAATCTTTGGAACAAGCAATCCTGGTAACAAAAAATAATGAAATAGACCTAATCAACATAAAGAAGTGGGCACTAAAAGAAAACAAAATAGACAAGTTTAATGTTTTTCTGGGAAAAGTCAAAAAATCAAGAAATTTCGTCATACCAAAGAAATATATAGATTATATTGAAGGTAAAGAACTCAAAGAAAAAGATAAAAA
>CAZVUE010000064.1:0-6880 GCA_964630335.1 uncultured bacterium
CCAACCCTTTCGGAGGAAGCGGTGGAAAAGGAGAGCAAGGATATTACTCTTCTCTTTCCGGAAGGAGCGGCAGACTGCCAGAATCTGGGTCTCAAGAAGTTTACTTACCAGATTAAGCACCAGACCCAGGGGTACTATCTTTCAGTTAACTTTAAAGCTGATGCCGGGAAGAGAACCGAATTTGAGCAGAGGGTTCGGTCGAATCCAGCGGTTCTCCGGTACCTAATCATTCTGGCGCCGAGAATAAAAAGGAAGGAGAAAAATGGCGGTTAATGTTAATCGGGTTATCCTGGGTGGCAATTTGACCCGGGACCCGGAGATGCGGTTTACGCCGGCCGGGACCGCGGTAACCAACCTCGGTCTGGCGGTTAACCGGCAGTATACCACCAAAGAGGGCGAGCAGCGTAAAGAGACCTGTTTTGTTACGGTGGTAACCTGGGGTAAACAGGCTCAGAGTTGTCAGGAACATCTCAGGAAGGGAAGTCCGATATTGATAGAAGGCAGACTTCAATTTCGAAGTTGGGAAAGTGCGGATAAAGAGAAGCGGAGTGTGATAGAAGTGGTTGCGGAAAGAGTCCATTTTTTAGGCAGACGAGCGGAAGAAGGGGGAGGTACGGCAGGTGAAGAGGACAGCGGATACGAGCCAGAGGAAGAGACGAAAGAACAAACGGGATAAAAAATTTGTGGTTTTCCGGGCGCGGCGATGCCGTTTCTGTGAAGCCGGCGTTATTGATGTTGACTACAAAGACAGCGGATTCTTAAGGCGGTTTCTTTCCGCTCGCGGAAAGATACTGGCGGCCCGGTTTACGGGAAACTGCGCCAAGCACCAGCGCAAATTAGGTAACGCGGTTAAACGAGGCCGTTATATGGGTCTTTTACCCTACATGGTCAGGTGACCTATGAAAGTAATATTACGAACAGCGGTTCCTGGTTTAGGTTCGACCGGAGAAGTAAAAGAAGTGGCTGATGGTTATGCCCGCAACTACCTCCTTCCCCGGCAGACGGCTTATAAGGCAACTCCGACTGCGGAAAAGAGGGTGGCTGAGGAACAGAAGATTAAAGCCAAAAAAGAGGAAAAAGAACACCGCGGCGCGTTGGAACTGGCTGCCAGGCTGAAAGATGTTTCGCTGACCATTTCGGTTGCGGTGGGCGACCAGGAGCAGTTATACGGTTCGGTAAGCGAACGGGATATTATCTCGGCTCTGGTTTCGGAATATCAGATAGATTTAGAGCCGAAGGCGATTAAGTTAGAGGAACCCATCAAACAGGTAGGGGTTTATCGTGTTCCGGTACGCGTTAGAGAAGGCGTGGAGAGCACGATAACCGTTTGGGTAGTTAAAGGGCCCTAAGGTGATGGGCAATACCAAGCTTGAAATCCTGGAAGAACGAGTCCCTCCTCAAAACCTGGAAGCCGAGATGGCCCTTCTGGGTTCTATGCTCCTTTCCGAAGATGCCCGGCTTCAGGTGATTCAAGAGGTACGGCAGGAATATTTTTATAAGAAAGCAAACGGTCGTATCTTTGAAACCATCCTGAAACTTTTCGAAGAAAATCAGCCCTGTGACCTGGTGACTCTCACCGATGCTTTGAATCGGGAAGGAGCGTTGAAGGATCTGGGCGGGTCTGCCTACTTAGCCGGTTTGATTGATCTGGTTCCTACCCCTGCCAATGTAGGACAGTACCTGAAGATTGTCAAAGACCATTTCGTCCGGCGTTCGCTGATTGAAAAATGTTCTGAAATTATCGGCAAAAGTTACCAACTTTCCGATAACGTGGATGACCTTCTGGATGAGTCTGAGCAGACTATCTTCCGCATTTCGGAAGGTCAGAAGAAAACAGAACTTATTTCAATCCGGGAACTGGTGCACCAGAACTTTGAGACGCTGACCAAACTCTATCAGCGCCGCGAACATCTCACCGGACTTCCTACCGGCCTGGAGAAACTTGATGAAATTACCAGCGGTCTGCAAAATTCAGACCTGATGGTCATCGCTTCCCGGCCCTCAATGGGCAAGACCTCATTAGCCTGTTCCATCGCCCGGTATTTGGTGGTGGAGAAGAAAGTCCCGGTGCTTATCTTCAGCCTGGAAATGAGTTGCGACCAGTTCGTTCAGAGGATGATTTGTTCGGAAGCCCGGGTCAACCTGCGCAACCTGCGGAGCGGTTTTTTGCAGGAATCGGAATGGACCCAACTTACTTTAGCGGCCGGTAAACTGAGTGAAGCCCCCCTTTACATTGACGATACGCCCGGTCTTTCTTCCTTAGAGATTAGAGCCAAAGCGCGGCGGCTGGTTGCCCGGGAAGGTATCAAAATGGTTTTTGTGGATTATCTTCAATTAGTGCGCAGCCGGCGGAGAGCCGAGAACCGCCAGCAGGAAATCAGTGAGATTTCGGCAGACATGAAGAACTTGGCGAAAGAATTAAACATTCCGGTAGTATCCCTTTCCCAGTTATCCCGGGCGGTTGAGATGCGTACTGAACACCGACCCCAGTTGTCTGACCTGCGGGAAAGTGGCTCCATTGAGCAGGATGCGGACGTGGTCTTACTTCTCCTGCGGGAAGAACAATATAATCCCACCGCGGAAAACGAAGGACTGGCAGAACTGATTGTCGCCAAGCAGCGTAATGGTCCCACCGGCTCTTTCAACCTTACTTTCATCAAAGAGTACACCCGTTTTGAAAACTGGACCGGCCGGCAATCCCCTGCCTAAAGCATGCAGGGGCAAGCCCCGTGTTTCCTGTCATTCCCGCATGCTTTTAGCGGGAATCCAGTTGTATTAGTTATGATATGGTTTCCGTAATCTTAGCCGCTGCTGGTAAAGGCACCCGGTTAGGTTTTGAGGATGCAAAGCCTTTTGTAAAAATGGCCGGTCGTCCTCTCCTTACCCACAGTTTAGCCCTCTTTGAAGAGATTCCCGAAATCAATTCAATAATTCTGGTGGTGTCTGCGGATAAGGTCAGAGAAGCGAAGGTCCTGGTCTCCGGGAACGGTTTTAAAAAAGTGGCGCAAATAATCCCGGGAGGTGCTGTCCGGCAGGAATCGGTTTCCAAAGGATTAGCGGTTCTTCTTCCGGAAACTACGGTAGTCTTAGTCCACGATGCCGCCCGGCCCCTGGTTTCAAAAAAGAAAGTTGTAGAGTTGATTGCTGCGGGAAGAAAAATGGCAACCATTCCCGCCTTACCGGTTTCCGACACCCTGAAGGAAGTAAAAGAAGGACTGGTAATCAGGACGGTTGACCGCAGCCGTTTTTATGCGGTTCAAACACCCCAGTCTTTTCCCCGAAAAGTCATTTGTGCCGCTTACCGGAAAGCAAAAGAATCCGCTCTGTTGGGAACTGATGATGCCTGCATCGTGGAATCCGCGGGTTTTCCGGTACAGGTCATCCCTGGTGAGCAGACCAACATCAAGATTACCTATCCGGAAGACCTGCTCATTGCCGAAGCGTTGTTGTCATTCCGCACTTGATGCGGAATCCAGTGGTAGCCTGCCCATCTGACTGAAATATTTCCCCAATTATGGTATAATATAATTGACATGAAAGTTATCAAAAGTTGTACAAAATTAAAGAAAATGGACAAAGATGACGACTGCTTTGTAAACGCATCACCCCAGGAACGAATTGCTTTTATCTGGGAACTCACTGCTGAACTATGGTCGCTAAGGGATAAACAATATGTTGAACGAAGATTACAAAGACATGTTGCAAATCTTATTAAACAACAAAGTTAAATTCCTTGTTGTCGGGGCTTATGCTATGGGAGCACATGGGTACCCGCGTGCAACAGGTGATTTTGATATATGGGTAGAAGCATCTGCGGAAAATTCTGAAAGAATTTATCAATCACTTGCAAAATTCGGTGCACCACTTTCAGAAGTCACAAAAGAAACTTTTCGTGAAAAAGGTATTATTTTTCAAATCGGTGTAGCACCAAGAAGAATTGATATAATCACTAAGATTGAAGGGGTTGATTTTAAACAAGCTTATTATAGAAGACAGGACATCGAAATCGAAGGTATTAAAATGCCCTTCCTTTCAAAAGAAGACCTTATTAAAAACAAAGAATCCGTAGGTCGCGAAAAAGATACTCTTGATGCAAAATATCTAAAAGAGGAACACCATATCTAACATCTCGTTACTAAAGGTTCTTAAGCCAGTTTCGGGTCCGGTAAACATCGGGAGTTCCTTTTTCCCGTTTTAAACTTAAGGTTTAGAAGAATCTGACGGTAATAAACAAAATTTTCCCAGGGAATGTCAGGTGGTATGGCGTGGTCGCAACCCGGGAAATAACCGCCCTCCTGCATCAGGGGGATTTTCTCCTCCACCATCCGCCGGATGGATTCTTTATCCAGAGCCAGAACGCGCTTATCCATCCCGCCGCCGATAAGCAGGTCTTTGCCGAACTTCTTCCGTAATGCGAGCACGTCCATTCCAGCGGCGACTTCCATCGGATAGATGAAGTTAATCCCGACGTCCAGCCAGCAGGGAATCATTAATCTTTTTGAATCATATAATATATTTATTCAAAATAGTTTGCAGATAATCCTGCCAGTTAATAATCTCCACACCTTTCAGAGTATAGGGCTGGTCACAGTCGCAAACAATATAACAGGGGACTCGTTTATTTTCTGCTCTGAAGGAGCGTAATCCGGATAAAGAAGCACCGGTAATAGTTTTACTTTTTTTAATCTCAATGGCTGCCTTAATAGTTTTATTTTTTACTAAAAGCAAATCAACTTCTGCGCCGGTATTGGTCTGCCAGAAAAACATTTGTGTTTCACTTTGAGCATAAGCTAAACAGCGGTATGTTTCTTGTATAATAAATTGCTCAAATAATCTTCCTTGTAGAAAAGGGTCAGAAATAGAAGCCAGATATTTATTGATAGCGTTGGTTACGCCATTATCAAATAAATAGAATTTTGGATGAGCCGCAAGTCGTTTCCGAATACTTTTGCGCCAGGGCTCAAGTCTGAATCCCAGTAAGGTATCCTCCAGAATTCCATAATACGATTTAACAGTCATAACGGGCAGCTGACATTCGCGGGCTATATTACTGAAACTGATAATTTCTCCAAACTGGCTGGCAGCCATATCAAGAAATCTGGAAAAAGAACCCAAATTTCGGACAATACTCTCGGCTTGTATTTCTTCACGCAAATATATATCACAATAACTTTTAAGAGCATCCTTTTTATCTTGAACGCTTTTCTGGTTAAATATGTGGGGAAGTGAACCGAAATGCAAGATTTCTTGCAGTTCCATATATTCCTTAATTTCATTCCAGGTAAAAGGAAAAAGAAAACGCTGAACTGCTCTGCCACCAAGAAGATTGGCTCCCCCGCGTTTGAGTTTACGACAGCTTGAACCGGTTAAAATAAACTTCATCCGGTGATTATCAAGAAGATATTGAACCTCATTTAATAAGAGTGGAAGCCGTTGAATTTCATCAACAAATACGGTTTCTATTTCTTTGGTTTTCAATTTTTTTTCGACTTCGTACCTGAGAAGACCTGGCTGTTTTGAATATTTGAAGAATTGGTCATTCAAAAGGAGATTAATGCTGTATATCTTTTTTGCGAATAATTGTTGTATGAGTGTTGTTTTTCCGGTTTGACGTGGACCGAATAAGAAAAACGAACGGGTTTTTGGTAGTTTAATCTGTCGTTTAATCATAATGTAAAATTGTAATACATTTTTACATGATTGTCAAGTATTTGTATGCTTTTGCAATCAGTTACAATATATGTTATTATGGAACAGAATATGGGGTATCAGGTAGAGGTGACGGATTCGTTTGCTGCGGCGCATCAGTTACGGGGTTATCAGGGCAAGTGCGAGAATCTTCACGGTCATAACTGGAAGGTTTCGGTAACCCTTTTTGTAAAACAGGTAAACAAAATTGGTATGGCGATTGATTTTGCCGAGGTGAAACGCATCCTTTCCGCAATTTTGCAAGAGATGGACCATACCTTTCTTAACCAGCACCCGCATTTTCAAAAGAATAATCCCACCTCAGAAAATATCGCCCGGTATATCTTTGACCAATTTTCTTCCCATCTCCGTGATAAGAAAGTCAAAGTAGCCGGCGTATCGGTCTGGGAATCAGAGAATTGCCGCGCCATTTACTACAGTAGTCAGGATGTAGTGCGACCCTTTTAGGGTCGCTGGAAAAGGCGAGGCTGAAAGCCTCGCACTACATCAAGTGGTGGGAAGGATATGTATTTTACATGAAGAAAACGGTGGTTCTGTTATCCGGCGGATTGGATTCCGCAACCGTTTTATATTGGGCAAAGAAGCGCGGATACACCATCTTTCCGCTTGCTTTTGATTATGGCCAGCGCCACAAAAATGAGATTTCTGCCGCAAAAAAATTAGCCCGGGCGGCTGGTGTGGGTCTGGAGGTAATCCGGATTTCCTTACCCTGGAAAGGAAGCAGCCTCCTTGACCCTAAAGTTCCTCTCCCGCAGTCTTCTTCTTTACAGAAAGTTGGTGCTGCGATTCCGTCTACCTATGTTCCGGGCCGTAACCTTATCTTTCTTGCTTTTGGGTTCTCTTACGCAGAGGCAATTGGAGCCTCTTTTGTGCTTATTGGTGCCAATAGTATTGATTTTTCCGGTTATCCTGACTGTCGTCCCCAATTCTTCCGAATTTTAAACCGACTGGTTCTGGAAGGAACCAAAAAGGGTATTGAAGGCAAGCCAATGAAAGTTCTGGCTCCGCTGGTTCGTCTTTCCAAGGCAGGCATTATCCGTTTGGGGATGAGACTGAAAGTTCCTTACCGTTTAACCTGGTCCTGCTACGCCGGAGGGAAGAAACCCTGCGGGAAATGCGACAGTTGTCTTTTGCGCGCCAAAGGTTTTGCGGAAGCCGGCATTCCCGACCC
>CAZVUE010000065.1:0-6872 GCA_964630335.1 uncultured bacterium
AAGGGTTGGTCTGTTCGCCCATTAAAGCGGTACGTGAGCTGGGTTTAGAACGTCGCAAGACAGTTCGGTCTCTATCTGCTGCGGGCGCAGGAGATTTGAAGGGGAGCTATCCCTAGTACGAGAGGACCGGGATGGACGAACCTCTGGTGTTCCAGTTGTTCCGCCAGGAGCAATCGCTGGGTAGCTATGTTCGGACCGGATAAGCGCTGAAAGCATCTAAGCGCGAAGCCGACCTCAAGATGAGATCTCCCTCTTCTGGCCGCAAGGCCAGAAGACTTAAGGCTCCAAGAAGATTACTTGGTTGATAGGCCGGAGGTGTAAGTTCCGTAAGGAATTGAGCCAACCGGTACTAATCGGCCGTGCGGCTTGACTACAGAACCAGATTGTTAAAGAGAATAAAAGGCCTCCACATTGGGTATAGGGGTCGGATTTATCCGACCCGCGGGTTCGATGAATCGAACCCCTACAATTTGGTGAGGGGGCTTTTTTATTGGGAGGAATCCTTCAGAAAATTTACCAATGCCGATTTTTCTTTTAGGGGTTTATTTTTGAAATAATAAAGGAGGGCTTCCTCCTGAGGAGTATACTTTTTTGCTGAATCAGGGAATTCTTCTTTCAGCAGTTCCGCAAGGGATATTCCCAACGCTTCGGATATTCTGGTTGCGGTCGCTAAGGTAGGCCGTTTGGTTCCCCTTTCAATCTGACCTAAAAAATTGAGACTAATCTTTACCTTACGAGCCAATTCTTCCTGGCTTAACCCCAACCGTTTTCTCTGGTTCCTTATCTGCTTTCCCAGAATCAAATAAACCTTTTCCATTGTTTGTTACCCTGAAAGTTTATTATTGTAACAGTTTATCCGTAATTTGATAAGCACCCAACGGATATTTCCTACCCACGGATAATTGAAACCACTTTCGCAACAATCTCCAGCAATTTTTCTGATTTCAGAGTACCGACCTGATATAAAATGATATGGCTGTCCACCGTAAATATGCGGTTGGGCCTGACATTGCTCGGACGGTTTAACCTTCCACTCTCAAAATCAGAATCGTTGATGGAAATGGCGTATTCGTCACTGATATTCTGGCTGGTTATCTGGCAAAGAATTACATCGTCTCCGGCTAACTGAGTGAGAACAAGGGCTGGACGCCTCTTGGTACAGGTTAAATCGGAAAAAGGGAAAGGGACTACGACTATGTCGCCTTTTACAAATTTTGCCATGCCTGGTCCTCTTCTCCCTTGAGCCAGTCTTTTTTTAAAGAAGATTCGCTCGCAATGGCATTATGCAACCCCTCACCAAATTTCTTTGATTTTAGAAATTGAACAAAGTCTAATAGTTCGTCAAGATAGGTTTCCGGAACCTGCTCAATCTCACAAATCAGTTGTTCTTTCGTACTCATATCCGGTTATCTCCTCTTAATTAATAACATAAAGAGAAGAAAAAAGCAAACGTGGTTTGGTTGACAAGAAACAAAATTGACCCCTACGCTAGGCGGGAGCAATAGGACTGGTAGGTGAAGGTCTTGACAATCCAGACGGTAGGTATAGGAATACTGACCCGGTTTTCCGGGCTCATTTAATAACGCAGGTTAAAATGTAAATTTACTTAATACGTTTGTATTAATTTAACGAGCGCGGAGTACCGAAAGGACTTCTTCGACTGAGGTAAGACCGTTAAGAATCTTTTTAATGCCTGCCTGTCTAAAGGTAATCAATGCCCCTTTCTTTATGGCTTCTTCTCTAATCAGGGAGAGGTCTCTGCCGGAACTAATCGCATTTTTAATTTCCCCATCAGGAATGAAGATTTCAAAAAGAGCTGCCCTTCCCCGGTAACCCATGCTACAGTCAGGACATCCTTTGGGGTTTGGCCGGTATACCGAAATTTTTTGAGAAGTATCAAGTCCCAATTGCTGACTTTCTTTTTCGGTGGCGGTGTATTCTTCTTTACATTTCGGGCAGAACAGCCGAACCAGCCTCATGGCAACTATTCCTTCAAGGGTATCGGAGAGGAGAAATGGTTCAATTCCCATATCCTTCATTCTCTTAACCGCGGATAACGCATCAGGAGTATGCAGGGTACTTAAGACCGCGTGACCGGTAATCACTGTTTGCATTATAATCGCTGCTGTTTCGTAATCCCTGATTTCGCCAACCACAACCACATCAGGGTCACTGCGCAGGACTGACCTCAGGGCTCTGGCAAAGGTCAAACCAATATTAGGTTTTATTGGAATCTGGGTAACCCCCTCCAAAAGATATTCTACCGGGTCTTCGATCGCCGTAACATTAATTCCGACTTTCTTCTTGAATTCCTTAACAAGGGCATACAGAAAGGTGGTTTTCCCGCAACCGGTGGGACCGGTGACTAAGACAAGGCCGTAAGGCATTTCGGTGAACTTCTCCAACAGAGGAAGTTCTTCTGCATCAGCAATCTGGTCTAATCTTAATAGCATAGTTGATTTGTCAAGAATTCTGAGGGTCATCTTTTCCCCAAAAATGGCCGGCAGGGTGCTAACTCTCAAGTCAAGATTCCTTTCTTGCACTTTTACCTTAATCCGTCCATCCTGGGGGAGCTTTTTTTCAAACACATCCATACCACCCGCCATCAGTTTTAGCCGGCTAATAAAGGCTTCGCCCTTTTCTTTATCTAAATCTTTAATATCATGGAGAACGCCGTCAATCCTAAACCTGACCTTTACCCTTTCTTTCTCAGGGATAATATGGATGTCACTGGCTCTTTTAGAAGCAGCCTCGCTGATAATACTATTGGCTAATTCTGCCACTTCGGTAGATTCTATCTCTTTTGGGACTTCGGCCTGGTCCCCTTTGGGTTTGTCAGGCACATAAATGACAGTGCTTTCTCCTTTTTCAAACCATTCGGCAAGTTTAAGCGAGTATGTGTCTAATGCTCCGCATTGTTCTCCAGCCTGAATCATATTCATAACAGAAGGAGAAAAAACCTCCGGATATTGAGACATCGATTTACTAAGGGTCTTGCCTTTTTCAATATCATCTTTTATCTGAGGAATAATTTTACCTATTCCGCTCCCCTCCATCTCTTCGGTAATACTCTTCAAAGACCACAAAAGAGGTATTCCACTTCCTATCAAATGACCGAGTTTCTTGTAAAATATTCCCAATTCATTCCTTAATTCTTCTTTTATCTTTTTCATCCTTGCCTCCTATACCTCTATACCCAGAATCTTACCAAAAGTTCCATTTTAATTCTGACTCTTCTCGGAATGACCCACATAACTACGCGGTTCATATAGACTTAATTCTTCCTGCCTTCCCTCAAAAGATAGGGGCGTCGGGTGATAGTAGAGGTGGGGAGTTTCCTTTCTCCCAATCCATTCATCAACACTGCCCTTCCGGAACCTTAGCTGGTCTCCGACCCGGAAGGAGGGAATCTCCCGGAGGGAAGCCCAGATGGTCTCGATGGAAATCTGTAAGTAAAAACTCAAATCTTCGATGGTCATAATCTCCGGATATGCCTTTTTCTGATACTCAGTCACCTTCTTTTCTATCTCTTCCATGGTCCGGGATAATTGCTTCAGCATAACCAACTCTGGAGTAATATTGAGCCGTTCTTTTAGTCTATCTTCAAACTGAGGCGATGTTTTGATTTCAGGCACTTCTTTGATTAGAGAAGAGAGTTTCTGGATTTCTTTCAGTTCTTCCGTGCAGACAGAACACGCTTTCAGGTGTTTTTCAATCTCTCTTCTTTCCTCTTCGGAGAGTTCTCCATCCCGGTAGGCGGAGAGCATAATCTTTTTATTTTTGCAATCCATAGGATTATTCCTCCATTAAATCTTTTAATGTCTTTTTTAATAGTTCTCTTGCCCGAGAGAGACGGCTTCTAACGGTCCCTATCGGGCAATCCAGAACAGAAGCGATTGTTTCGTAATCCATATCCTGATATTCGCGCATGATGATTACGGAGCGTAAATGTTCCGGAAGGCCGGATATTGCCTTTTTCACTCTTGCTGCCCTTTCATTTCTCAGTAAACTTTCCTGGGGTGATTCTTCCGCGACCGCGATAACTTGTTCTACCGGCATTCCTTCCTTAATCTCTTCGGAGAGACTTATGGTAGGATGGCTTTTTATCTCCCTAATCCGGTTTAGAGTAAGATTCATGGCTATTTTGTAAAACCAACTGGAAAAAGGCCGGCTGGAATCATAACTCCCGGAATTCTGATAGACCCGCAAGAATGTCTCGATAGCAATATCTTCACTGTCTTTTTTATTTCCCGAGAAACGATAGATAAAGTTTACCAATCTGTCTTTGTATCGCAGGACAATTTCGTCAAAAGTTTCTTTCTGACCGTTCTGCAGCTGCCGCATCAACTCTTCATCAGACATTTTTATTTGCCCATCCACCATTCTATACACAATCCTCTGTTAAAAGTTCCATATTTCTGGAGTATTGTCACGAGAGGCGGGAGCAATAGGACTGGTAGGTGAAGGTCTTGACAAGTTTGACCCTTTGGGTGTTTGGATAGTAGAGGGCGATGGAAGGCAGGCGCACACCGTTGAAGGTGTTGTTCTTGACCATAGAGTAGTGCGCCATATCAAGGAAGACAATCTTGGAACCAACCTTAAGCGGCTCCGGAAAGGAATATCCGCCGATAACGTCCCCGGCCAGACAGGAAAGTCCTCCCAAACAATAGGTATGGGAATATTGTCCGGGTTTACCCGCACCAACAACCTCCGGTCGGTACGGCATCTCCAGAACGTCCGGCATATGGGTGGCGGCTGAGGTATCCAGAATGGCGAGGTCCATCTCGTTATGGACGATGTCCAGGACTGAGGCGACTAAATATCCCGCGTTGAGAACAACCGCCTCACCCGGCTCTAAATAGACCTCCACGCCATACCGGTTCCGGAAGTCAATAATCAAACGACATAATCGTTCAATATCGTAGTCATCCTTGGTGATGTGGTGACCGCCGCCGAAGTTCATCCACTCCATCCGCTCAAGGTACTTCCCGAACTTTACCTCTACAGACTTTAAGGTCCGTTCCAGAGCATCAGAGTTGAGTTCGCACAGGGTATGGAAGTGGAGGCCGGTTATTCCGTCTAATTTATCTCCCTGAAAATTCTCTGCGGTAATTCCTAACCGGGAATACCTGCCGCAGGGGTCATAGAGCGGTATCTTGACCTCAGAATGTTGGGGATTGAGTCGGAGTCCACACTTGATTGATGCCTTCTTTCTAATCCCCCTTCTTCCCCCTTTGCAAAAGGGGGATTGAGGGGGATTTCGATATTTTTCAACCTGGGGTTTAAACCTCTGCCACTGGGAAAAGGAGTTAAAGACAATATGGTCAACGTAGGTGATAATCTCCGGGAATTCGTCCTGGCGGTAGGCGGGTGCGCAGAGGTGTACTTCCTTGCCAAACTTCTCAAACCCCAAACGGGCTTCGTCCAGGGAACTGGCTGAGGTGCCGGCTAAATACTTTTTAATGAGGGGAAAGACGTTGAAGGCAGCAAAGGCTTTAAGCGCTAAAAGAATTTTGGCGCCGGATTCCTTCTGGACACTGGCGAGAATCTTCAGATTTTTCTGAAGCGCACCGTGGTCAATAAGGTAACAAGGAGTGGGAATTTTATTCAGGGGAATATTCATTTTAATATGTCATTCCTGCGGATCTTTAGCAGGAATCCATTAGATTCCGGCTTTAAGCATGCCGGAATGACAACCTACTAAACTATTTCTTTTACGACCCAGGGGAGGCCGTGGAGGTTTAGTTTCTCCATAAACGGGTCCGGGTCAAACTCCTCTACGTTGAAAACACCCTTTCCTCTCCAGACACCGGTCAGCATCAGTAGAGCACCAATCATCGCGGGAACGCCGGTGGTGTAAGAAATCGCCTGCGCCTTCACTTCCCGGTAACACTGGCTGTGGTCACAGACGTTGTAGATGTACACCGTCTTCTTCTTTCCGTTCTTTACGCCTTCGAGCCAGCAGCCGATGTTGGTCTTACCTTTGTAATTAATGCCCAGCGAAGAGGGTTCCGGCAGAACCGCTTTGAGGAATTTTAACGGTACAATTCTGTTGCCTTCAAAATCAATGGGGTCGATTCTGGTCATACCCACATCCTGAAGAACTCTAAGGTAGGTCAGATATTTTTCGCCAAACGTCATCCAGAACTGAATCCGCTTCAAGCCTTTGATGTTCTTGACCAGGGATTCTAATTCCTCGTGGTACATCAGGTACATCTCTCTGGGACCAACCTCAGGGAAATCAAAAGTCTTGTGTATTGACAACGGGTCGGTCTCAAGCCACTTTCCGTCTTCCCAGTACTTTCCGCGCTGGGTAATCTCCCGGATGTTAATCTCCGGGTTGAAGTTGGTGGCAAAGGGATGGCCATGCTCTCCGGCGTTGCAGTCCATAATGTCCACAGAGTGGATTTCGTCAAAGTAGTGTTTTTTGCCGTAGGCACAGAAGATATTGGTCACGCCCGGGTCGAACCCACAGCCCAAAAGTGCCATAATCCCTTTATTCTTGAACCGGTTCTGGTAGTCCCACTGCCACTTGTAGCAAAATTTCGCTTCATTCGGCGGCTCGTAGTTTGCGGTATCTAAATAGTCAGACCGGACCTGGAGACAGGCATCCATAATGGAGAGGTCCTGGTAAGGTAAGGCAACGTTAATGACCAGATCCGGTTTGAACCGGTTGATTAGAGCCACCACCTCCGCAACGTTATCTGCATTAACCTTTGCGGTCTGAATCGGTTTACCTGCCGTAGCCTTGGCGTAGGCAGGCCGGTGGTTTAACTGCGCCTTAATCCGCTCGCACTTTTCCAGTGTCCGGCTGGCTAAACAGATTTCGGTAAAAACTTCCGGTACCTGGGCACACTTGTGGGTAACCACGC
>CAZVUE010000066.1:0-6818 GCA_964630335.1 uncultured bacterium
AAACATGGTATCCTTTAATTCAGATTCGGTGCACCTTCAATAAGCGGAATGTGGGCTATAATGTTATGAACGGACAATTTATTAAAGTTAATGAGAATGAATGGCGCTACATATTCGGACAATTTGATATAACAAACAAGGTATATAGATTTTTATCCTGTGCTTTGTTTATTGATTAAAAAATCATCTTTTCATTTTTCTCTACCCCCCCTTTTGACAAAATTACGGGGGGAGGGGGGGACCGGGCGCGTGAGATTATCTCCCGCGCATGGGAGTTGTTTGATGAAACAGAACGGCTGGCAATAGGCCGGCCGGAAATCCTGATTGACCGGGTCTATCTGATACGAGAGCAGTCGGGTATTAGTTCGTTACGGGAAGACAAAGCCGGGGGTATTTTTATGCCGGGTTGCATCAAAAAATTACGTGCAACATAAAAGGAGTCTTATGCGCCGAAAATTAAGCAACCAGGAAATTCGCGAAGCCCTGACCGGACCAAACCCTTCTTTCTACATCCCTTTTTGTCGGAACGGCAGCATCGATTACAAAGGTTTAAAAAACGAGATTGAATTTGACCTTAATGCCGGAAGCAAGATCATGCTGTTGACTTACGGCGACAGTCTCTATTCGGTTCTAACCGACCAGGAGGTTGCCGAGGTAACCAAATCCGTCGTTGAGCAGACAGCCGGACGGGCCATGGTAGTGGCCGCGGAACGACAGTGGTGGACCGGCAAAGCGGTTTCGTTCGCCAAATATCTAAACGAAATCGGCGCCGACTTGTTTATGGTTCTGCCGCCCAACTGGGCGGATTCGTGCACCGTAGACACCTTTGTAGAACATTACGCAACCGTTGCCCAGCACATCCCGGTAATGATTGTTACCGGTGTTTTTTCAACCTGCAGGAGTTTCGGTTTGAAAGCCCTGGAGATTCTGCGGGACAAGGTACCCGGCGTAGTAGCCATAAAGGATGACCTCTGCGGAGAATTCGGCCGGAAAGTGGGACTTCTGCTCCACGATAAGTGGGCGGTCTATTCCGGCGGTCTGAAGCAGAACTTTCTGGATATTTGGCCTTACGGTTGCGACGGTTATCTTTCCACCTACATGAAGTTCAAGCCGGATATTGCTCACCAATTCTGGGATGCAATTAAAGTAAAGGATATAACCGAAGCACGCAACATTATTGCTAAATATGAAATACCCTGGTTTGAATTTATCTCCTCGCTACCGGGTCAGTTTGACGCCGGCATCTACGGCACGATGGAACTCTTTGGCATCTGTCAGCGCTGGCGCCGGAAACCCTATTACAGCCTGAACGACCAGGAGATGGAAAAACTGGCCGACCTCTTCCGCAAATTAGGTCTTCGGTAAAGGAAAACTTATGGAAATGACTCCGAAAGAACGGCTGAAAACTGCCCTGAAAGGCGGGGTGTGGTCGGCGGCGCCCACGCCTTTTACCGAAGAGATGGAGATAGATATCGGCTCGCTTCGACGGATGGTTGAACACCATCTCAGACTGGGCGTAAAAGGGCTGTTTCTCTGCGGCAGCAACGGCGAAGGGCCATGGTTACCGGAGCGTCTCCGCCGGACATTGGTTCAAAAGGTCGTCCGATATACCGGAGGGAGGATGTCTGTAGCGGTTCAGGTAACCGATAATTCTGCCCTGCGGATAATAGACAATATTAAACAGGCTGAAGAAGACGGAGCAGACTTCGCAGTCATCGCGCCCCCCTATTTCCTGTTCAATGCCACACCTGAAAACATCCTCAACTTATATCTGGAGGCAATCGGAGAAAGTTCCCTGCCCATAGGTATTTATGACCGGGGACGTTTCAGTCCGGTATTCGTTCCGGACAGGGTTCTGAAGACCATCTATAACCAGAAAAAGGTCGTTCTGATAAAAGATAGTTCCACCCTACCGGAACGTCAAAAAATCGCGCTGGAAGCAAAGCGAAGGCGTCCGGGCTTGTGTCTCTTAAATGGCTGGGAATTCAGATGCGTGGATTACCTGAAGGCGGGTTACGATGGATTGTTACTGGGCGGCGGCATATTCAACGGCTATCTGGCCGGCCAGATTATCCAGGCGGTGGAGTCCGGTGACTTTCTTCTGGCAAACCGGCTGCAAAAGCGCATGAACCGGATTATGTATGCGGTTTACGGCGGCAAAAAAATTAGATGCTGGCTTACCGGAGAGAAACAGTTACTGGTGGAGATGGGTATCTTCCGCACCAACAAGAACTTTTTAAACTATTCTCTGACAAAAAGTTGTCTCCGGGCAATAAAACGGGTGGTAGAGAAAGATGCCGATATCCTTTTCCCGTATAATCGGTGAGGACATCCCCACCGGGGCGACCCTTCTCGCGGGGGTCATTCCACTTTCAGGAAGAGTTTGCCTAATGGTTTTTCCTGACGGGTTATTTCGATGGGATAAGTCTTTCTGGCTTTATCGGTCGCCCATCGGGGCATCAAATCCTTAACGGAAATCACATATCCTAAGTCCTGACCGTCATTGTAGTCCTTACTTCCCACAAAACCTTTGAGGTTGACCTTAACCTCCTCTCCGGGCGGTTCCGGGAAGACCCGGATGAATTCAATCTTTGCATTCCGGCGTAAGAAGATGGTCTCGCTGTTCTTGTAGCGGTGAGACCTTCCGTTAATCTCCACCTCTAAATACTCCATCTCAGAAGGCGAGTTGAGCCCCTGCAGCTTTTCGTCTTCCGCGAGTTCGGCAGAAATCACCGCGATATCTTCGTCAGGCAGACTCTCCGGTACAATCCCGGCTTCTTGGATTACCGAGTTTATTGCCCTCGTCAAAAAGGAGACCGCCTCCGGTACGGAGCAGTTTTTGGTCGCCTCCAGACCTAAAGCCATCTTGTGTTCTCCGGTTAAGGCGTAGAAGGTAAGCGACTGGCGCTGTTCTTTATGGAGCGAATCCTCACTTGCGGTTTCGGTATTATTAACCTTGAAATGGTAGGGGGGAGCGTTGATTCTGGTATTGGTGAGTTTCGCCACGTTCTCGGCAAACTTTTCTAATTCTAATTTTTCTCCGCTCGGCAGGCTGAAGGTGGGAGCATCAATGATATTGGACTGGCCCCACCGTAAAGGGTTCCGCTGATTGCTAATCCAGACCGGAGAGTAAAAACCGCTTCCCTGGTGGAGGTTGAGTACGTAGTCCGCTTTCCGAATCAGCGATTTGGCAAGGTTTACTACCTTGGTATCCGGGCTCTGCTCCATCGCCTCAGAAAGGTGAAAGAGCCGGTTCATATCCGGGGTTAGACCGCCCCGGGTCCCGGCCATAATCGCCGGCAGATTGAGCCGGGGGACGATGATAAGGGTTCCTTTCTTCATCTTCAGGTCAAGGTACCGGTCCGCAGTCAGATAACCGGCGGTTTCGTCACCCTGAATGCCGCCAAAGATAAGAAGGGTAGGGCTTTTCTGATAACCGGAAAGGTGGTAGACCCGGACCTCCTGGTCTGTTCCCGGAAAGAATTTCTCAACCGTTGTCTTGGGGATGAAAGGTGCGTATGGGGAAAGGAGTAAGACGAATCCGGCAAGGAATCCGAACGTTAAAGCGGTTAAGGTAAAAATCAAACCTCGCCGATGATTTGCCATCTTTCTGCCGGGGCTCTCTTCAGATACAGCGTCTTCCGGTTGGTACTGTCGAAATTGTTGGAATGATAAAACTGGTCAAACTGGATAAGGGCGATATCTGCGCCGTTTTTATGATAAGTAAGTATAATTTCTTTATCTATTTTAATCTTAATAAACTTTTTATTCCGGTTTACATTCTCTTTGTGCGTCTTAAATCTTCGGTAATCCATCCCGTCGCTGGTCATAAATTCCCCGGCATAGAAGCCGAGGTATTTAGCGGTATCGAGACTTTCCCAAGCCTGTTTCCAGGCATTAAGAAAGCTCCTCAACTCTTCTGCCGATGCTTTCTGGCTTGCCTGGTTTTGAAGCACCATCTCGTTGACAACCACAATCGGGGTAAGACCGGGTTTGATTATCCTGGACAAATCCATCAGCGACTCATTGTCAACCGACACACAGCCTTTTGTGGTTCGGATATCCTCCAACTTCTGGTTAGGGTTATGGCCATGCAGCCAGATACCATGACCGGTCTTCCCCTCCCGGCGGTCCAGAAAGTTAGGGTAACTGAGCGGAAAAGCGCCCCAGCCATACTGTTCTGCCAAATTTCTGTCCGGGAGAAAGCGCAGGAGAAAGTAGATGCCCTCCGGAGTGGCGAAATCACCGGATGAGGTCTTATCTAACTCATTCCTGCCGATAATGGCCGGGTAAGTCTTTACTAAAGTAAATTTGTCGCTGAGGCATTGAAAGAGGTACAGGGTCCTGGTCCTCTTCTCGCAAAACAGGACGTGTTCTCCGGCAGGTAATAAAACTAAATTGTCTGGAATCCGGTCCGCGGAAATAGAAACCTTTGCTACCCCTCTGGGAGACAGAGGAGATCCAACCTTCCCTGCTTCTTTCCTGGCTGGTTCTCTCTTCTCTTTAGGCGAAGGAACCGGCGCCGGGGGTAAAACTTCCTTTACGTTTCTTTGAATCTGTGCTAACGAAATTTTTACCTCCTGGAAGTCGCTTCGGGAAAGCGCCTTATTCACTACATCCAGGTCCTTGTCTAATTCTACAAGGCGGGCATAAAGCCGCCGTGCCTTCGTTTTTTCTTTAACAACACAAACCCCGAGGATGGCGCTGAAAAGAAAGAGTAGAATCAGTAAAAGATATCCGGGCTTAACCGCGTAAAGATAGATTCGCTTCATTCTTCTATATCAAGAAAAACATTCCCCGCAATCTCTTTTCCTTTCAGTACTTCAATCTTGTAGCAATTGCCTTTTTTATCAACCGAGAACTTCTTCATCAGGGAAGCGGTATCTATTTCACTACCCCGGTCTTCCGCCACTTTTTTCGGGTCAGCGATAAACCCAACCATATTAACCCGTATCAAATTCTTGTCCGCCTTAGGAACAAAACCATCAACAATCTTTACCTTTTCTCCTCGCTTTACCTTAAGATGCTCTTTATCTTTTAGCCGTTTCTGCCCATCAGCCACTTCAATAATTACCGTAAGTTCGGTCGGTTCCGGGGGCGCAACAGTCGGTACCGGTGCCGGATAGTAAACAGGAGCCTTCTCCGTAAACAGGCTTATTAGATTGATACCTTTTTTCATATCACCACCCAGTCCCATAATCAGGTAATAGTGATAGCCGCCTAATCCGATTAAACCAAGGGAAAGCACCAATGCCAGGGCAAACTTCGCCTTATTTATCTCCAGCGCAATTAAAGCCAGCATCAGCGCCAGGAACCCAAACGCTACGATGGTCAAGGCTAATAGGTACGCTGCGACATATTCCACTTATGCCTCCGGATAAGTATTAAGGGGATGCCCTAAGATAAAATACCATTTTTTCTCTTTTTTCGTCAACACACTGATGGGTATTCCTCTTTGCCTCTTCCCATACGTGCGCCCTTGATAATTTAGCTCTTCATAAGATATAATTTAATTTATTATGGGTACGTTGAAACGGGTATTTTTGACCGGTTTGCTGGTTCTGGTGCCAATCGCCATCTCGCTCTGGGTGCTCTTCCAGCTCACGCTCTTTCTGGAAAACATCTTGGGGACCTTATTTAAAAATGTGCTCAAGGAATCGTATGTGCCGGGTATCGGCATCGTCTCTCTCCTCCTGCTCATACTTATCGTAGGATTTGTAACCGACAACTTAGTGGGACGGCGTTTCTTGCGTTGGTTTAATCATCTCATGGAGAAGGTGCCTCTCTTCAATAAGGTCTACCATACGGTTAAGGGAATCAGCGATTCTATCTTCGGAGAAGGACACCACAAGTTTTTTGAGGCTGTGGTGATGGTACCTTTCCCGAAAGACGGCACCAGGACCATCGGCTTTGTGACCGCGGTCCCGAAAGAGGCAGGGGAGGGTCAGGTGGGTGTCTTTATCCCGACTGTGCCCAACATCACCACCGGATTCTATCTTATCTTTCCCAAGGAAGACGTTCAGTTTCTTGATATGCCTATCGAAGAAGGGATAAAATTAGTCATCTCTGCTGGTATCTCTGCCCGGTCAAAACATGAGGACGATAAAGGCAAAACAAATTATACAAAAGGTCTCTGACCTGGCTAAGGAAGCCAACTTTATCTTTCCGGAACCGTTCACTAACCTTATTGATAACGCCATCCTGAAAGAAGATACGCCTATTGCCAAACAGGCGCTCTCCGCAATCTTAGCCAATATCCGCTTGGCGAAAAACCTGCCCCTGCCTATCTGCCAGGACACCGGAATGGTGGAGGTCTTTGTGGAAATAGGGAATAAGGTTCAAATAGATTTGTCGCCCTTCTCTAATTTAGAAGACGTTATCTCGGAAGGAATCGCCATCGCTTATAAGAAATACTATCTGCGCGCTTCAGTCGTTGACCCCCTGACCCGGAAGAATACCGGTAACAATGCCCCGGCTATTGTCCATACCCGCCTGGTCTCCGGTGACCCGGTCACTTCCGGTGACAGAGTCACTTTGCGCGACACGGTCGCTTTACGTCTGATGGTGAAGGGATTTGGCTCTGAGAATATGGGCAGGGTTATCAACCTTTCTCCCGGAGCAGAACCGGAAGAAATTATCCGGTTTGTAGTCAAATGCGTTGAGGAAGCCGGTAGCCGGCCCTGTCCGCCGGTCTTTATCGGCTGCGGTATCGGCGGAACGATGGAAAAAGCCAGCCTTCTGGCAAAAGAAGCGCTCCTCTGCCCGGAAGAGGTTGTGAAACCCAATCAAGATAAAACCCTGCGGAGTTTAGAGAAAGA
>CAZVUE010000067.1:0-4406 GCA_964630335.1 uncultured bacterium
GAGAAACCACGGATAGAGGTAATCTTAGCCACCGGAATTCCAGAAAGTGTCTGCCGGAAAATAAACCTGGGTTATTTAAACTACCGGGAGATAAAGGTTGAGGACTACGCAAACCGGGAAGAAGAGGGAATCCTTTTGGTGAGAGACGCGGGTGAGGTTCTCTTCCGGTTATCCGACGGCTCCGTCCCGGACGTCAACCACCTAAATTAAGTTATTATGCTTGTCAAGAAAGATAGGGATGAGATAGTCGGGTACCTGGAGGACAGTTCCAATTTCCGGCAGGGTACCGCAGAAGCACTCTATGTACCGGAAAATGAGGCGGAGGTAGTTAAGGCGCTGACTGAGTGCAGTCAGCAGGGAATACCGTTGACTATCTCCGGCGGTGGCACCGGTACTGTAGCCAGCCGGATTCCGGTCGGCGGCCGGATTCTCTCGGTGGAGCGGCTGGATAAGATAATTTCCATAGACCCGGAAAAGAGACGTGCGGTTCTTCAGGCTGGCGTCGTGATAGACAATTTCCTGAAATTACTGGAGAAGGATAACCTATTTTATCCGCCGTTTCCTACCGAAAGGACCGCGTTCATCTCCGGTAACGTTGCGACCAATGCCTCCGGTGAATACAGTTTCCGTTTTGGACCGACCCGCAGGTATGTTCAGGGGATAAAGGTTGTCCTCTCCGACGGCGAAGTTGTTAATCTCAGGCGCGGTGAATCCCTCGCTGGCCAGCAGGGCTGGTTTAAGGTTGGCTCAAAGGAAGTGCGGATTCCTACTTACCTTACTCCGGACATCAAGTGTTCTGCCGGATACTTTTGCCGGCCCGGAATGGATGCGGTGGACATCTTCATTGGTTCTGAAGGGACACTGGGTGTCTTTACTGAGGTTGAGGTTTCTCTCATTCCGGCCCTGCCGGCCCGGATGATTATGGTTCTCTTTTTTTCTGAAGAGGATTGCCTCTTTGAATTCCTTTCCGCAATAAAGAAGAACGATACGAGGATTTCCACCCTGGCGTTGGAATACTTTGACCGGCACAGTCTGGACTTTCTGAAGAAAGATTTTCCTAACATCCCTGACTGCAGTTTTGCGCTCTATATTGAAGCGCTGGCAGAGAGTTTAGAAGATTGGCTCAACGTCATTGAAGGCTATCCGGTGATTGACACCTGGGTCGGTGAGGAGGCGGTCTCATACCAGAAACTGATTAACTTCCGGCACCGGCTCCCGGAGAATGTTAATGACTACTTCAAACATATTAAATCCCAGAAGGTCTCCCTGGACTTTGCGGTACCGGAGGCTGTCTTTCAAGAACTTTATGCCTATTACCAGGAGGTAAGAAAAACGCACCGCGATTTGGAAACAGTCCTTTTTGGACATATCGGCGAAAACCATCTCCACTTCAACTTTTTTCCCAAGGACCAGGCAGAGAAAGACCGGGTAGCTCTGATTTGTCAGGAAGTGGCGCTCAGGGTCATCTCTATGGGTGGGACCATCTCCGCGGAACACGGCATCGGAAAAATAAAACACAAGTATCTCTCGATGATGTACGGCAGGGCAGGTATCTTACAGATGGTCGCAGTTAAGAAGACTCTTGACCCGGCAGGAATCTTGGGCCTGGACAACCTCTTTCCCCGCGACCTGCTGTAGGCATCCATCATAGATGTTGACTCCAAATTCGATATCGATTATAATATTGTGAGATTATAACGTGAACGATCGGAGGCTGTTATGCAGGTGACGGTTTCGCCAAAATTTCAGGTTGCTATCCCCCTGGATATCCGAAAAGAACTCAATATCCGGCCAGGAGAAAAGTTTGAAATCATCCCTTACGAAGGTCGTCTGGAGTTAGTTCCGGTAAGGGATATCAAGGAAATGCGCGGCTTTCTAAAAGGGATGGATACCCTGGTGGAAAGAGAAGAAGAACCCAGGTTATGAATACGAACCTTGTCGATTCGTGCGGATGGCTTGAATACTTTGTCGAAGGTGTCCATGCCAATTTTTTTGCTTCTCCTTTAGATGACATTGACCATCTGATAATACCATCCATCTGCATCCACGAAGTATTTAAAAAAGTTTTACAAGAAAAAGGAGAAGATGCCGCTCTTCAGATTATTGCAGTAATGCAAAGAGGCAACATTGTTAACCTTAACAGCATGCTGGCTGTAAAATCCGCGAAATTGAGCGCCCAGTTTAAACTTCCTCTTGCTGACAGCATTATTCTTGCTACGGCTAAAGAATACAATGCTACAATCTGGACCCAAGACGACCACTTCAGAAAGTTCAAGCAGGTAAAATTCATTGAAAAAAGTACCCAATAATCATATTGTTGGCTTCCCAGGCTCATGTCCGTCATAAATATACCGCTTATGAAAACCAGATGATGCAGACGAAGATTGATTCTGAATCCTTTGATTTTTCCCTGGAATCCGGAATTTACCGGGAAATCAAGGGCGATGCTAAACAGAAAGTGCGGGAATTCCTGGAAAAACACCGGCAAGGGTAAGACAAAATGCCCCCAGCATCGTGGATCTGGACAATATCTTTCCCCGCATTTTATTGACTGCGTAGCCTCATCATCTCTGCCCACAGATTGATAAATTCGGATGGATATAGTAGAATATTATAAAGAAATATGAGTGCTAAAAGACTGCCAGGATTTCTCCAGCCGTTTCTCTGGTCCGTAAAAATTGATGAACTGGATTTAAAAAAGGATAAGATTTATATTATTAACCAAATCCTTGCTTTTGGAGATATTGAGGCTCTCAGATGGTTATTTAAAAATTACTCTTCTGGTGAGATACGAAATGTTTTTTTAAATCACTCCCTGAAAATTTATCGTGATAGCGGGTTTCATTTTGTCAAAAATATCCTGCTTGAGATAAAAAGGCCGTTAAACTCACAGAGATATGTTGCCGCTTCACTTTGATATTTTAACCAGGGAACAAACAGAAATTTTTAATGGCCTGAGAGTTTTCAAGAAGCAGGCGGTATTAGCCGGTGGTACTGCTCTTGCTTTACAAATTTGCCATCGTCTTTCTTTTGATTTTGATCTGTTTTTCAGAAAAGACCTCGGCCGAAAAGAAGTTTTGAAATTGAAAAAGTCGGTTTTGCTGAAGAAAGTAGGACTGGAAACAAAAGAGCAAATTAATATCATTACCGCTAACAATATTCTTGTAAACTTAGTAGCCTACCCCTTCGGACCTCTTTTTAAGACAGAAAAAACCTTCTCAGTCCCTATCTTTTCAACGAAAGATATCGCTTTGGATAAAGCTTATACTATAGGAAGACGAGCCACCTGGCGCGATTATGTAGACTTATTCTTTTTATTAAGGTGCAAATATGTCACCTTACCGGAAATCGTTAAATTAGCTGGTAAAAAATTTGGTCTTTTCTTCAACGGAAGATTGTTTCTTGAGCAATTATCGTATTTTAAAGATATAGAACCGACAAAAATTTCTTTTGTAAACGAGCGTTTTTCCAACCGGGAAATTGAAAAATTTTTGATAAATGAAGTGAAACAATATTCCCGCATGCTTTAAGCGGGAATCTATGAAGGATTTGGATTCCTGTTTACTACACACAGGAATACAGGTTCCCTTTTCCATAGGATTGGAACCCGCCTATCAAAAAAGGATTGTTGGGAACGAATTAATTTCTTAAATCCGGGAGTGAATGCCGTGCCCTGACGTGGTTGACCGGAAAGGATAAAAAAATGAATTGGGAAAAGGAATGGGTCTGGGTTAAAGGTCCGGAGTCTCCGCGCAATTTTTACGTCTATTTCCGGGGCTGGTTTGAATCCGGGGAGGGCGTTAAAAAGGTGCTGGTTCACCTTACCGCGGATAGCCGATATCTCCTTTACCTTAACGGAGAATTCCAGGGCAGGGGTCCAGCCAAGTGCGACCCGAAGTACCAGTACTATGACACCTACAATGTAACAAAGAAGGTAACCGCGGGCAGGAATTTGATTGCGGTCCTGGTACACCATTACGGAGAGGAGACGTTCAGTTACCTCCTGGGCAGAGGTGGATTTCTCTGTCAGTCTGAAGTCATTTACAATGATGGTCATAAGAAGGTTTACGGCACCGACAGTTCCTGGCGAACAAAATCTGCTGAAGCCTGGGACCAGAACGCTTCCAGGACTACGGTTCAGTTAGGCTTCCAGGAGATTTATGATGCTAAAAAAGAACCCGTAGGCTGGCAGAAACCAGATTTTGATGATACCTCCTGGGATACTCCGGTCCTTCTCGGCAAACCATTGAAAAAAACTGTAGGGGTCGGATTTATCCGACCCGAAACGGGTTCGATAAATCGAACCCCTACCATTCCCTGGGAGAATCTGATATCCCGGGACATTCCTTTTTTGAAAGAAAGCGCTCTTTTGCCCCAGCGGGTGGTGGAGATTGGCGAGATTGCTG
>CAZVUE010000067.1:4506-6706 GCA_964630335.1 uncultured bacterium
GTAGGGCAAGGCTTTAGCCTTGCGTTAGACAACCTGAACTTAGCCGGACTTTTAGAGAATGAATTGCACCTGCCCTGGAATAAAGAAGGGATAAAAGGGTTAAAGAACCTTCTGCGCCAGAACGACCGTTATCTGGAAATCTCTGTTCCGGAAAATGGCCTCTACCTTATCCTTGACTTTGGGAAAGAGGTGACCGGGTTTCCTAACTTTACCTTAGAGACCGAAGAAGATGGAGGAATGGTTGACTTAGCCTATGATGAACTCTTGACCGGAAACCGCGCCCATCCGATGCGGGGTGCTGGTGGCAGCCGGATTCAGTATGCGGACCGGTACCTGGTTCGTAAGGGTAAGTCAACCTATCAAAACTCCTTTACCTGGCGCGGCTTCCGGTACATCCAGATAGTTTTACGCAATTTCCAAAACCCGGTTAAGATATATTCCGTAGGTCTGAATAGTTATAATTATCCGGTACGAGCCGAGGGTTCTTTCCTTTCTTCAGATAACCTTACCAACCGCATCTGGAAAATCGGCCGCTATACCCTGCACCTTTGTATGCATGACTCCTACGAAGATTGTCCTTGGCGGGAACAGACCCAGTGGTGGGGTGACGCCAGGATTCAGGCGCTGGTCAACTATTATGCTTTTGGTGACACCAAATTAGTTAAAAAAGGATTGCGCCAGATTGCCGAGACCCAGGAACGAAGGAATGACGGTCTGATGCAGCCTTTTGGACCTGGTGGCATCTACGGGTCTCCTATCCAGCCTGCGATGAAGGTCATCCCTGCCTTCTGTTTAATCTGGGTTCTCTCCTTAAAAGACTATTACCTCTTTACCGCTGATACTCAAGCTTTGAAAAGGCTTTATCCTTACCTGGTTAGGCTAATGGCTGGGTTCCAGAACTTTTTAACCGACCGGAACCTTCTCTACTTTGATTCCCAAAAATACTGGAACTTCATTGACTGGGCTCCCTTAGACTACGAAGGGGAGACCGCTACGCTGAACTGTTATTACGTTGGCGCGCTCCGGACCGCAGCAGAACTGGCTGAATCTGTTGGTGACTTAAAAAACAAAGCCGATTATATCGGCCAGGCGGAAAAGGTTAAGTCTGCCCTCAACCAATATCTCTGGAACAAAGAGGTTAGCCTCTATGCGGACAGCATCAAAGGAGATAAATTGAGCGAGGTTTACAGCCAACACAGTAACTGTTTAGCGGTGCTCTTTGGCATCGCAGAAGACGAAGATGCGGTCTTGAATAATATCCTGACTAAAAAAGGCTTAATGCCGGTTGCCTCACCCTACTTTATGTGCTATTTTTTAGAAGCCCTCTTTAAGAAAAATCAGCACCAGAAGGCTTATGACATCATCCGTACCCGGTGGGGCGAAATGGTAAGCCGGGGCGCTACCACCTTCTGGGAAGTTTTTGAGGAAGTAACGCGCTCTGACCAGGGAGGTAGCCTCTGCCATGCCTGGTCTTCTGCGCCGACCTATCACCTTATTTCCGAATACTTAGCGGTAAAGCCGATAGAACCAGGCTTTAAAAAAGTTCTGATTGCGCCAAAACCGGTTGGTCTTAGCCGGCTGGAAGGAGCCGTTCCTACTCCTTACGGAAAGATAAAGGTCTCCTGGCAGACCGAACCTAAGTTTACCATCAGCGTTGATTTACCCAAAGGTACCTCCGGTACCCTTGTTCTGCCGGACCAGAAACCGATTTCCTTCACCGGCAGATTCTGATGCGGATATTACTGCACGTATGTTGCGGACCTTGTGCGTTAGGACCATACCTGGCGCTAAAGGAAAAAGACGTATCGCTGGCGGGTTACTGGTACAATCCCAATATCCATCCGTACCCTGAGTACCAGAAACGCCTGATGACCGCCGGCTTTGTGTCCCAGGCACTTTCTTTACCCCTGTCCGTTGCCGAACCGGACTTTACGGAGTTTCTCTCCGGGCTGGTCTCTAACCACCAGGAAGGGAACCGGTGTTCCTTCTGCTGGCTCCGGCGTTTGGAAAAGACTGCGGAACAGGCAAAGGCAGAAGGGTTTGACGGCTTCACCACCTCCCTTTTAGCCAGCCCCCACCAGGACCACCAGAAGATAAAGACCCTGGGTGAGGAAATCAGCCAGAGGCAGGGAATCCCGTTTTACTACCAGGACTTCCGGACTTATTGGAAAGAGGCGCAGAAAGAAAGCCGGCAGATGGG
>CAZVUE010000068.1:0-6626 GCA_964630335.1 uncultured bacterium
AAGACGGGGATGCGCTGGTCCTGGTAATCGGGCTGTTGGCTCTCTTTCTGGTTGCCACTTTAACCTATTTAATTTTAGGCCGTACCGGTGCCAAGATTGCCGGTTTCAGCCTCCAGGAGGTAAAAGCGAAAGAGATGGCCGAAACAGGCATCGCGGAAGCGGTCCTCCGGCTAAAAGACGACCTGAAAAACGAGTTGTTGTCTGACCATTACGAAGAACCCTGGCATAGGCATTTTCTCGGAGACGAGGTGGACAATGACGAAGACGGCAGTAATGACAGCCAATGGTTTCTGGTAAAAAAAGGAGATAGAATAATCGGAAGGTATGCGGTTCTGGTAGAAGACGAATCATCAAAAATAAATCTCAATGCGGCCGGTAATATATCCAGTTTTGGGCATCAGGGTGTCAGTGAAGGTTGGAAAATAAATGAAATCAGCCTCCACCAACTCCCGGGTTTGGGTCCTGAATTGGCAGCCAACATCTGCCTCTGGCGTTACGGAGACAACCGTCTCCCGGGCAGTCCTTACGACGATGACAATGATAACCTTTTATCCGCGGACGGAATTGACAACAACGCTAACGGCATTATTGATGAACCCAACGAAAATTATAATGAACCGGACGAATTCCGGTTTGAAAAGCCTTACGATGATGACCGGCCGTTCCTTTCCCTGGAAGAGTTGAAAGAAGTCCCACAAATCGGACCGGAAACCTACCAGGGAATCAAAAACCTGTGTACCGTCTTTTCTTACGACAAAAACATTGACGGTAAGGGAAAAGTCCGGGTTAGACTTAACCTTGCGTCTCTGAGGGAAATTGAGGAGGGATTACGCCGCAGCGGGTTCACCAATGACGCCCAGATTTACCAGATGGCGGTTAATATTAAGGATTTTCGGGACCAGGATAGTATACCCAGCGTAGAAATAGATACTCAAGGGAATTTCTACTACGGCCTGGAAGAAACCCCCTATCTCAACGAGATTGAAGCCGCACCGGATTTAGAACTAAAACAGACCGGCAACATAACCACTTTCTGGTGGAGCAAGGGAGAATTTGTGGAACTCTTCAACCCTTATCCGAAAGACATTCCCATCGGCAGCTGGCGAATAAGCATCGGAAACCTTGTCTCGGTCCTGATTAAACCGGACGGTGTCATACCAGCCAGAGGCTACTATACCATTGGAGATTCGCTCTCTTTTTTTGTAACGATTGTCTGGGCGAGTTTCCCCCCTGTCATAACCGTAATCCCATTTTATAAATCCGTTCCGGATGGCTGTGACCAGTACTGGAAATTTTTAGGACTTCCTATTGCCGGCGCCAAAATGACCCTTTTTGACGCTGACGGTAATATCATCGAAGCGACCAACTACGGACCGGATATACCGGGAAAAGCAACCAGGCAAAAAAATGACCCCAGGATGCGGGGAGTGTGGGACTGGTTTCCCGGACCGGCTTCGCCTAACAAACAGAACCTTCTCTTCCTGCCCGAAACAGGTCTGGAGGTACACCACCTGAACTGGGGCGGCCATTTTGTAATTAAAAACAGTCCGTTCAGCCAGGTCGGCGAATTAGGCTATATCCATCAGATGCGCCAATGGCAAACCATAAACCTCTGGCAGGAAAAGACCCCTGCCTCAAGCATGCAGAGGCAGGCCCCGGACCTGAAGACCCAGGACATCTTTACGGTGGCGGAACCGGTTAAAGAATGGGCTTACGGCCGAATCAACATCAATACTGCTCCAATTTCTGTCTTACTCAACCTTCCCTTCCTTACGCCGGATGAAGCGAACGAAATCATTAACGGACGTCCCTACGCAGGAATTGGACTGGTTGGGCCAAAACTGAATACCGCCGCAACCAAATTACAGTTATGGGGCTGTAACCTTAAGGATGACGACCAAAAGGAATTGTCCTACCGCCGAATCAGCAACCTCATTACGGTGCGCAGTAATCTTTTCCGAATCATCTCCACCGGACAGGCAGTGGAAGATTTTGACGGAAATGGTAAAATAGAAGAGAAAGAGATCCTGGCAGAAAAAAAGGTTATTGCGGTTTATGACCGGGGCAGGAAATTTCGCAAGTTTGTCCAGTGGAAAGTTAAGTAGGGCAAGGCTTTAGCCTTGCGTAAGAAAAAAGGAGACAAAAATGTTTAAGAGGATTGGAGCGTGGTTTTATAGGAAGTACCGGATAATTATCCTTCTGACTGCCGGGATTATTATCCTGATGGCCATCGTTTTAATCTTAAAGTCGGTTACCTTAAGCCAGAGAGCCGACCCGGTCCTGGCGGTGGTTAACGGGTACAGAATCAGGGTTTCAGAATTCAAGGAAAAGACCGCCGCCCTTCCGGAATTCTTTCAATCTTACGTAATAACCAACCGCAGCCAGTTCTTGCAGGACCTGATTGACCGGGAACTGATTTATCAAAAGGCGCGGCTAAGCCGCCATGCCCGGAACCAGGAATTTAAACGCCGGTTAGCGGAGTTGAAAAAAGATATTCTGGTTCAGGAATATGTTCGCAGGGAAATATTAGAAAATCCAAGGATTCCCGAGGAAGAAATGCATCAATATTACCAGAACCAGACCGGTGAGTTTGTTCAACCGGCCAGTATCCACCTTTACGAAATATTGGTCTCCGAGCGGGCGACCGCAGAAAATGTTGTTCGCCGATGCAAAGAAGGGGAAAATTTTGAAGACCTGGCCCAAAAATATTCCCAGGCTCCCAGCGCTCCTTCCGGCGGAGACTTAGGTTTTATCCGGGAAGGAAAAATACCGAAACATCTGGAGGAAGTGGCTTTTAAACTCTTCCCAAACCAGGTGAGTTCCCCAATTCAGACGGAGGGAGGATTCTATATTTTAAAAGCGGGTCAGAAGATTCTCAGCCGGCAATTGGATTACAAAGAAGCGGTCCCGCTGATTAAAAAGATGCTCGCCAGTAAATACGGTGAACAAAACTATAAAGATTTTCTAAAAGATCTGCGCGCTAAAGCACGAATTAAGGTTGTGGGAGAAGCCATTGAAAAAATCCGTTTTTAATTGTTTATACCTTCTCGTTCTCTATCTTTTTACCCCACTAACCTGTCACGCGGCTGTTTCCATCTTAGCCCAGGTTGACGGCGAAGTAATCACTTCTATAGACCTCAAAGAACTCGTTGGGTCCGGTATCTCCCAGAAAGATGCCCTGGAAAAATTGGTTGAGGAAAGACTTCTTTTTTTGGAAGCGGAACGCCGGAAATTATCGGTTTCGGAAAAAGAACTCCAAACTGAATTTGAACGTACGATAAAACTCTTCCCGACCCCGGCAGAATTTTATCAAAAACTTAAAGGTTCGTCTTTAACACCTTCCCTTGTCTATCAACGAATTGCACGCCAGATTCTGGTCCGGAAACTCATCCAGGAGGAAATCACCGCAAAAGTCACCGTCACGCCGGTGGAACTCTCCCTTTACTTACAACAACACAAACCGGAACTAATGCTGGAGGAAGGGGAAGTACACCTGTCGGAAGTACACTTTGCCACCATAGAAAAAGTACCTGCTGACCGAAGCGCCCTAAGTAGTACGATGCGGGATTTGGGATTCATCCCTTTTCGCAACCTTTCTGAGCCGGTAAGAAAAGCCATCGTCCATCTAAAACCGGGTGACATTTCCGACATTGTGTTGTTAGACAATTCTTACGCGGTATTTAAACTATTAGAAATAAAACTACCCGAAAATTCTGACCTCGCTCCCTTAACCCTCAAGGCTAAACAGCAGATCTTCCGGACCAAGTTCAACGCCGCTTATCAGGAATTCCTTGCGCAGTTAAAAGAAAAAACAGAGATCAAGTACTACTAAAAAAATGCTTGGAATTACCATCGGTGACCCGGGGGGAATCGGCCCGGAAATTACTCTTAAGGCACTTGCACGGCTCAAGATTCCGGCCAGGTCAGGCGTGGTTATTTTCGGAGACAAGCCGGTCTTGAAAAGAACCCGGCTCCCCATTCCGAAAAGGATTACCGTAATCTCCACCGGAGCAATCAAAAACGGTTCTTTCCCCAAAGGCAAACCCAATCCTGTTACCGGAGGAGCGGCTTATTCCTACCTTCAGACCGCCATCGCCTTTTTGAAAAGAGGCGAGATTAAAGCCCTGGTCACCGCGCCGGTGGCTAAGGAAGCAATCAACCTTGCCGGCATCAAGTTTTCCGGACATACCGAACTCCTGGCGGAGAGTTTTGGCGTTCAAAACTACGGAATGCTCTTTGTCGGAGGGAATCTACGCCTGATTCTGCTAATCACCCACTTACCTCTGTCTAAGGTCTTCACGAAATTAGATAAAAACGTGATTATTCAAAAGGTGGAATTAGCCTGGAGTTTTTTAAAAGACAGACTCGCCATAAAAAAACCAAAACTGCTCATCTGCGGAATTAATCCTCACGCGGGAGAAGGGGGTTACTTAGGAAAGGAAGAAGAAACTATCTTTCAGCCGGCGCTAAAGTATTTGGAAAGAAAAGGCATTAACGTCACCGGCCCGGTAGCCGCGGACACCGCGTTCCGGATTTACCGGCAGGAAGGCTTTCACCTTCTCGTCTCGCCATACCATGACCAGATACTTCCCCTGTTTAAAGGGTTATATTTTAATCAGGGAGTGAACGTAACGATTGGATTACCTTTTATACGCACCAGCCCGGACCACGGCACCGCCTTTGATTTAGCCTATCAGAACCGGGCGGATAGTTCCAGCATGACCGCAGCCATCAAAATGGCCCTTCGCCTTTCACAACCCGCCTAATGCAAACGCAATAAGTAATCTGTCATTCCGGCGGATAGTAAGCCGGAATCCATTATTTGGTTCATTGGATTCCCGCTAAAAACATGCGGGAATGACACGTACTTCATTCCAGTATTTACTTAGGTTGTTTAAGGTAGTCTTCTAAATCATCCAAATTCAACGTGTTCAGTACGTCTTTCTTTTCCAACCACCCCCGGCGAGCAGTACCCACCCCTAACCGGATATAAGAAAACATCCCCAAGTTATGGCTGTCGGTATTAATGACTATTTTAACTCCCTTTTCTTTCGCTTCCCGGCATCTGCCGTCGTTTAAATCCAGACGGTCATAGTAGGCATTAAGTTCCAGGGCGGTTTTGGTCCTTACCGCTTCATCCATCACCTTCCTCAAATTGACCTCATAGCCTTCCCGGCGGGAAATAAGACGGCCGGTAGGGTGGGCAATCGCATTAACGAAAGGGTTCTGCATCGCCTTTATCATCCGTTCCGTAACATCCTTCCGAAAACCCTGGTGAACCGCAGCCAGAACAAAATCCTGTTTTGCCAGTACCTCTTCCGGATAGTCTAAGGAACCGTCTTGAAGAATCTCCACCTCCACACCCTTCAGGAGGCGAAATTGGTTAAACCCCTGATTAACCCGGTCAATTTCACTATTGCGCCTGTGCAGGTCCTTATTTGATAGCCCGCCCGCATAGGAGGCGGTCCTGGTATGGTCACAGACCGCTAAATACTGATAACCCATCTCCTGCGCCTGTTCCGCCAAAGCCGGGAGGGAGTTTACTCCGTCAGAATATTCCGAGTGGACATGGAGGTCGCCTTTAATATCGTCCAGGGTGATAAGGTCCGGCAGACGTCCACCGGCGGCGGCTTCAATCTCACCCTGGTCTTCACGCAATTCCGGAGGAATATACGCTAAACCCAGATTGCGGTAAATATCCTCTTCCTCTTTTGCCGCCAGAACTTTTTCTCCCTCAAAAAGCCCGTATTCGCTTATTTTCCAGCCCCGCTCTTTAGCCATGGACCGTAACTTAATGTTATGGTCTTTTGAGCCGGTAAAATAGAGCAGGGCGGCACCATAACATTCCTCCTGTACCAGGCGCAGGTCTACCTGCAAATTATTCGTTTCCACCAGAACCGATGCCTTTGTTTCGCCAGCAACTAAAACCTGTTTTACGATGGGCAGAGAGGTAAAAACCTGGATAACCGCCGGCTTACCGGCAGCCAGAATGTCAATGTCTCCAATGGTCTCCTTCATCCGCCGCAAAGAACCGGCCGCAGAGATGCGTTTCACTTTTTTCCGCAAAAGGGAAATAATTTCTTCCGCGGCCGGAAACGCAACCCCGAGGAAGAGCCGCTGGCTGACCTGGAGATAACGTTCCATTCCCTTTTCAATGTTCTCAACCTTTTTGTCACCGATCCCGAATAATCTGGCTAAGGAACCGTCCGCACCCACCTTTTTCAGGTCCTCCAAATTTTGTACCCCTAATTTATCATAAATTAGGCGAACGGTCTTTGGTCCCAAGCCGGGAATTTCCAGGAGATGAAAGATGCCTTCCGGAACATCCCGGGTAACCTCCTGGTACTTCTTCATCTTGCCGGTCTCTAAATATTCGGCAATCTTCTTGGCAATACCCTCCCCTACCCCGGGTATCTCTTTAAGTTGATTCTCCTGCCAGGTCTGCCGGATATCTTTCGGATATCCGTTCAAAATGCGGGCCACTTTACGGTAGGCGCTAATCTTAAAGGAATTCTCTCCCTTAAATTCCAGGCTGTCGGCGATGCGGCTAAAAATCTTTGCCAGTTCTTGATTCTTCATTTTTAGGACTGTCGAATCTTCGGCTGGCTGTCGAAATTGTTTCTTAA